>JAIVJN010000468.1:0-1804 GCA_020200025.1 Acidobacteriota bacterium
GGTTGTCGTCATCGCGATCGCCAGCGGGCACACCGCCACCGGTCAGGTGGCGCCGGCGCCACCTTCGTCCGGGCTTGCCGCACTCGACGCGCGCTGGAGTCTAGCGCTCGGCAGCCCACTGAGCGCAACGCCGGCGTTCGATGCCCAGACCGCGTATGTGCCGACGCGAAATGGCCAGCTCGCCGCCGTCGAGCTCGATAGCGGCTTCGTGCGCTGGCGTATCGACCTCGAGACCGCCGTGTCGCCAGCCTCCGGAGACGGGCTGGTCTTTGCCACATCCACGGGCCTGCTCATGGGCCTCGACTCCGCCAGCGGTCGGCCGCTCTGGCGCACCCCGCTCGCCGGTCGCGTCGTCGCGCCGCTCTACTGGGATAGCGGTTGGCTGATCGCGTCGATGGAAAGTGGCGACGTCACCGCGTATCGGGCGGACGCCGGTACGCTCGTCTGGACGCAGAACCTCGGCGCGCCGCTTGCGCTGGCCCCGGTGCCGGCGCTCGATCGATTGTTCTTCGCGCTGACCGACAGTCGTCTGATCTCGGCCGACCTTGATACCGGTGTCGTGCGCTGGACCGAGACTGTCGAGGGTCGGATTAGCGGTTTGCTGGCGCTCGACGATCAGTTGATCGCCGGCACGACCGGCAACTTCGTTCAGAGCTTCGAGCTGACGAACGGGCGGCGACGGTGGCGCTGGCGTGTGGGCGCCGACGTTGTCGGTTCGGGCGCGGCGGATGACGGCTTCATCTACTTCGTCGCACTCGACAACGTCCTGCGAGCCGTCGATCGACGGAGCGGCAATCTGCGCTGGTCACGTCCCCTGCCGGCGCGGCCGAGCACCGGCCCGGTGCGGGTCGATGACGCCGTCCTCGTGCCCTTCGTGTCGAGTGAGATCGCCGTCTTCAGCCCCGCGGACGGCAAGCCCATCGTCACCATCAAGGGGATCGGCGAGCTGGGCGCTCAACCGTATCTGCGCTCGAACCCTGCACCGACCGCGGCGCGTCTCATCACCGTCAATCGTGAGGGCACCTTGCAAGGGTTTGCATCGCGGATGGAGCCCCCACCGGCGCCGCTCGAGACATTGCCAGGGGCTCGGGTCGGGGGTGACGGGGGATAAGCAACCTAACGCTCGAACGCCGCCGCCAGCCGTCCCACACCTTCGACGATGCGCTCGGGCGTGGGCGCGGAGAACGATAACCTCACGAACTGGTGACCTTCGCCGTTGACGAAGAAGGCGCTGCCGACAATGAAGCTCACCTTCTGCGCCACGGCCCGTGCGAAAAGGGCGCGATCATCGACGCCGCCGAGCAGCTCGACCCAGATGAAGAAGCCGCCGCGCGGCTGCTGCCATCGCACTCGTCCGGACAGTCGGTCGCGGAGCGCGCCCTCCATGGCGTTGCGTTTGCCGGCGTAAAGCGCGCGCAGCTTCGGCCCCAGCGTGTCGACGACCCCTCGCTCCAGCGCGAGATGCGCGATCCGCTGATCGAAGATGCCGCTGCACAGATCGGCGGCCTGCTTGGCCAGCTCGACACGTTCGGCAATGGCCACGGGTGCGACCATCCAGCCCACACGCAGGCCGGGCACGAGCGTCTTCGACAGCGTGCCCAGATACACCACGCGGCCTTCTTCATCATCGGCCTTGATGGGTGTCGTCTCGTCTGCGTCGGTCACGTCTTCGAAATACAGACTGCCGTAGGGGTCGTCCTCGAGAATGAGCAGGTTGTGGGAGGCGGCCGCCTCGAGCAGCTCGAGCCGCCGAGTCCGAGACATGAGGAGGCCCGTCGGATTCTGAAAATTTGGCGTCAGGTAG
>JAIVJN010000468.1:1849-4266 GCA_020200025.1 Acidobacteriota bacterium
CTGATGCTCGCCAGCTCGTCCCAGGGGAACATTTCCGGCGCCGGCGAGCCGGCGGCAAACGAGATCAGGTCGGGAACGCGGGCCGCCAGCGCGCCGGTCTTGCGAATCGCCGACTCCTGATACGTGCGGGCGGCTGCAGACAGAAACGACGCGGGATCGATCATGCGGTTCGGCCGATGTGATGAACGTTCGGCCCCGAGTGCCTGTGCGCGCCGCTACGGTCCAACGCCCCGCGGTGAACGCGCGCATACGCCGCCAGGCCACTCAGCGCGATGAATTGAAAGACCAGTCCTCGCAGCAGCCAGGCGAGTAATTGGAGCGGGAGCGCTGCCAGGCTGACGAGCGGCACGAAGGCAATGAGACCAAGCGCCGCAGTGGCGAGAATGGAGGCGGCGGTCGTCATCGTGACGAGCGCGAGGATGGCGCCGAAGACCAGCACCAACGTGCGGCTCTCGGCCCGCAGCAGCCCACCGACTCGCGCGACGGCGGTGCGAACATCGCACTCGTCGGCGGCGATGACGATTTGGATCAGGAGATACAAAAAGTTGACGGCCGTAATCCAGCCCACCAGCGCCAGCGACGCCACCGCCGCGAGAACCGTCCAGTCCTGCTCGGTGGCGCGAAGAGGGCCGAAGACGATGGCCAGATAAATCGCCGCCGACGTCAGGTACACGGCGCAAAGCGCCAGGCCGAGCCGAACATAGCGGGCGAACAGCAGGCGCGCACCCCCTGTAAACCGCTCGAGCGAGAACGACGCCGCCCGGTGCACGGCGGCCAGACGCAGCGGCGGCTGCTCCAGCGCGCCGCCCGATCGCTCGCCAGCCAGCAGCACGGTGACGGTGCCGCCTTTGACGAGAAACATCAGCAGCGAGCCGCCGCCGAGAACGAGGCCCAGGGCGGCCAGAAACGCTGCCAGCGCGATCGGCTGGGCCAACAGAATCGAGGTGATCGCCGGCACGGCATGGCGCGGATCCATGCTGAGGAGCTCGGTCGGATCACCACCGACGAGCAGAACGACGAGAAAGACCCCGCCGACCAGCGGAACGGTGAGCAGTGTCTTGAACAGGGCGTCGGCGATGAACTGGACGATGACGACCTGCCAGTTGGCAGCCGTGACCAGCGCACCGCGCTTCAACACCTGCTTGAGGGTTCCGGTGCCGCCCATTCGCGACATCCATTGTAAGGGAGTGCGGCGTGAAGCGCCGCGGCCTGCGAAGCCCCGTACGCGAGAATAGCTGTGCTGAATGGCTGTCCCCTCGTTCGTGCGCCGGACCATGCTGCACGTCGCCGTCGGTGGGCTCGTCGCGATGATGCTGGTTGCAGCGGCCGGCTTCGCCGTCGAACGCAGCCGCTTCGGTCGCGACGCGTCTGCCGCCCGGGCCCAGATCGAGGCGGACCTGCGCGAACAGTTCGCCATGCTGAGCGGTGGTCTCGACGCTGCCGTTGGATCGCTGACGAGCACGCCGCCTGCGCTGCCCGTGAGGCAAGCGGCGGACGCGCCGAGCGTTCGCGCGCTCTTCGAGCGCGTCGCGTTTGCCGAGTCCCGCGCTGCCCTGCCCGAGTTTGCCCTCACCATCGTCGACCCTGACGGGCATCCGATCGCATGGTCCGGCCGGCCAGGAACCATCCCGCCGGTCCGCTTGAACGGCCCCGCCGCGCTGTTCCTCGCGCCCAGTCCGCTCGGCTTGCGGCTGGTCCGGGTGGAGCCGCTGATGGAGTCGGCCGGCCCGGACAATCGCCGCCTCGGCACCATCGTGGCCGAGACGCCGCTCCCACGCCGCGACGGCGTCTTCACGGCTGACGATGGGTTCGTGATGAGGACTTCGGTGGTGCCCGTCTCGCTCCGGCTGCCATACGAGCGAATCCCCGGCCCGGCTCGCTCGTCCTTGTCGATCGAGGCGCCGAGCGGCGACGTGCTTGCGATGATTGAGGTGTCGGACGAGACCATCGACCAGGCGAGAAGCCGGTGGCGCGCGCGCGTCACCGGCGCAATCCAAGGCGTCGCCTGTGTCGCAGTGCTGCTGTTCATCGGACCGATGGCCGATCTACGACGCCTCGCCGGCCGGCGGGCCGCTCATGTCGCGTGGACGGTCGGCATCCTTGGTCTGTTGGTGCTGGCGCGACGCATTGCCTGGACTGCGCTCGAGCTCGCCGGTCTTGCATCCTCGCCGCTCGCGCCGCAGGTGGAGAGCTCGCCAATCGCCTGGCTCTTCCTCGCGTCGCCCCTCGACTTCCTGATCACGGCGCTGTCGGTGGCGGCCGCGGTGGCCCTCCTCGGGGCGGCCTACGAAGCGTTTCTCGCGGACCAGCTCTCGCGGGCGCCGGTCGACATGCTGCGGTTCACGCTCCATCCATGGGAGCTCGATCGCGTGTCCGTCGTAGCCGGCCTCGTCGTGCTGCACGCAGCCGTGCTGGCG
>JAIVJN010000234.1 GCA_020200025.1 Acidobacteriota bacterium
GCGTTGATGGCGCGCACGCGCGCATAGTATCTCCCGGGCGGCACGCCGGGCACGAAGAGCGAGTTCGTCGTCGCATTCAAAGCGGCGATGAGTGGTCCGCCGGGCGTGAGACTGGCCTCGACCCTGTATCCGGACGGGCTGCCGCCGGTGGTGGGCGGTGTCCACGAGAGAGAGGCGTTGGCCCCGTTCACCGCCACTTGGAGCGCGCTCGGCGCACCAGGTACTGCCGGTCCGACCTGAACGACCAGCTCATTCGAGGGTGCGCCGAGACCGGCGGCCGATTGCGCACGCACGCGAGCGTAGTAGGTGCCGTTGGATGCGCCGATCGCGAAGGACAGGGTGTTGCCCAACGGCTGCACCGCCAGATTCGCCAGGCCGGGCGCCGAGCCAGCTTCCACGACGTAACCCGTCGCAATACCAGAAGTGGGTGCCTGCCAGGTGAGCGACACATTGTTGCCGCTCACCGAGGAGCCGAGGTTGAGCGGCGGCGAAGGTGGAGGGAGGGCGCCCAACACGGCAAATCCGTATCCCCAGGTGTTGTTCGGCACGGAGCCGCGCGGCTGCGCCAACGTCTTCAGATAACCGGCGACCTGCGCCGGTGAGTAGGCAGGAAACGCGCCCTTCACCAACGCGGCGAGCCCGGCCACATAAGGTGCGGCCTGGCTCGTGCCCGCGAAGCCCGCGGGTCTGATGGCGGTGAGGCCGCGGTCAGCGCCGACGATGTCGGGTTTGGTACGGCCGTCGGGCGTCGGACCCAGGCTGCTGAAGTCCTCGATCACCGACGTCGTTTGCCAAGAGGCAGCGCCGGCGGCGAGCGCCCCGGGATTGGCCGATTCGGCGGGGTTGCACATCCCTCCGCTATTGGTCGGGTACTGGAGCGCCTGGGACGAGAAGGCCTGCACCTGGACCCACGCCGGTATCGCCGCGCTCGTTCGGCGCAAGCGAACTTCGAACTGCCCGGTGCGCGGTGCCGTGAACGAAACGAACTCGCGTGGGTAGTGGTTCGACGCGCCGCCCTGCGGATTGTTGCTCGACGCGATGGCGCCCGTCATGGGATCGCGCACCTCCAGGACCAGATCGGTCGACGCTCCCGGCCACGCGTCTTGCCACCTCGCCTGCACTTGCAAGACCTCGCCCTGGCTCAAGCTCACACGGTTGACATCGTCGAGTGGCGCCGCGGAGAACTCGTGAAACGCGTTGGCGTTCGTATCGCGCCACGGCCCCAACCATGTTGCGGCACGCTCGTTCCCCGCGGCGATCACGAAGAGTGCGCCACCGTTGACGGCCGCATCGACGCTCCGCAGTGGACTGTCGGCGAACGGTGACGTGCCATCCCCGGGGCCGTCCCATAGAAACGCTTGCGAGAAGACAATCACCGAGACACCTTGCGAGATCATCCAGGCGACGCTCGCCTGAAAGTCGAGCGGTGTCTCCGGATCGGCGATGAAGAGCTGCACGCCTGGCGCGAGATCGATCACCGACTCCGCGACGGCGGCGCCGTGATTTCCGCCACCGAGGCAATCACCCAGATTCGACGAGAATTGTCCCGGGCTGGTGTAGCAGCGGGCCACGAGATTGGCGGGCACCTCGCTGCCGAGCAGGTCATTGATGCCGGTGAACCAGTAGTCGATGACACCGACGCGCACCCCGGCGCCGGTGAAGCCACCGTTGATCCAGCTCGCGGCGTTGTGCACAGCTCGACCCTGGCCCACGACGTCCTTGCTCCGGCGCGGAACGATCGCCTGCATGAACGTCACGGACGGCTCGGCCTCGAGCGCGGTGAGATCGTCAGCCGAGACATAGACCTCGATGGCGTGCGGGCTGATATTGAGGGGTGTGCGGTCCAACGTTTGGAGCGCTTTCGTCGTGGCGGCGGAATCGGTGGTTCGGATCGTGACGGCGACGAGATGTCCCCGGCGGAGGAACCCGTCTCCGTCGGCCGCCGCCGAGCGCGCGGCTCCGATCAACCGTCTTGTCGCCGCGCCGAGCTCAGAGCTGATCTTCGAGTGTGCGGGCGCCGCAACTGCCAACTCCGCGGCGGTGCTCGTGAATGACGATCCATCGGCGTGCGATTGTGCCGAGACGCGTGGCGCCGGGCCGTCCGCCAGCGAGATCAGGATGAGGATGCCTGCGAGCGCCGGGTATCGAATTGAACAAATGCACATTTGTTGTCTCGGAATGAGCCAAGTCGAGGAGCGCCGCACGCGATGCCAACATCTCTCGCTAGCGTTCCGCCCTCGCGTCGCGTCCCGCCTGTGATCGACGCGGCGCCGACGCCTTGGTGAATGGTCGGCTCGCGCCTGGACAATTCGAGGCCGATGTTCGCCGTGAACATGCGGGCCGAGGCCGGCGGCAGCATCGAGGCACGAAGGCCCTGCTTTGGACCGTCGCGCCGCTTACCAGTGTAGCGT
>JAIVJN010000235.1 GCA_020200025.1 Acidobacteriota bacterium
GTGCTACACACGCTCGGCCACATCGAGGTGGTGCAGCGCGATGCCGATCGTTTGGAGAAAAAGACCGGCTGCTGCCTTCCCGCCATGACCGGGCGTCCCGCGTTCGCATGCTGCGCCGGTGAGCCGAAGGTCGCCGAACCGCTCGAGACCACCCGCTGATCGGACGGGTGTGACCATCATGCCCACGCCTTCGGAAGAGCCCTCCGCGGAGCTCCTCGCTTCGGGCGCTTGGCGACTTCAGGGCTTCGTCAGGAGAAACAGGAGAGCCTGCCAGGGGCTCTCCCGAGGTGGCGTGAAAGCGGACCTTAGAAGCTGTAGCGGAGCGATATCTGCGTCTGGCGGGCGGTGCCGAGCCCGACAGTCCGGTTGAGGGGTCCGAGCATGTAGCCGAACGTACCGGCCTGCGCGTCAGTGAACGGTACACCAGGCGTTCCACCGCTCGGCAGGTTGATCGCCGGATTCTCGTAGTTCAGGCGGTTGAAGATGTTGAACAGCTCCAGCCGCACCTGCACCGATTGCACCCGCGCGAAACGCAGATCCTTCGAGACCATCAGGTCGGCCTGCCAGAAGTTCGGCCCGCGCAGGAAGTTGCGCGGCATGTTGCCGAACGCGCCCGGCTGCGGTGTCGTGAACGCGGCGGGATTGAGCCAGCGCACGCCGCCGTCCTGAATGTAAGGATCGACGCCGGCCACGAGGTCGGGGCGCTGCGTGCCACGGCTGTTACCGCCGGGGATGTTCGTGACGGTGGCACCACTCACCGTCGCGTTGTCCGCTCGGCTGATGGTGACGTTCAGCGGCACGCCGCTGCGCGCGTTGACGATCGTGCCGACGCGCCAGCCGCCCTTCAAGAGGCCGTCGCCCGGAATCTGGTACACCACCGAGCCGTTGAAGGTGTGCGGGACGTCCTGCGGGTTGGTGCCGTCTTCGGTCTCGAAATCGAACGTGTTTTGCGCGGTCGCCGCCTCATTCGAGCCCTGCGTGGTGCCCTTGTTGCGCGAATACTGATACTGGAACCCACCCGTGAACCCGCCCCGGAAACGACGGCTGGCGTTCAACTGGAAAGCGTCGTAGCTCGCGTAACCGCAGCCATTCAAGGGATACACGCCGCCGAGCGAGATGTCGTCGACGCAGCCGGCCGTCTTGAAATCGATCTGCCCGTAGGTCGGCTGCAGCCGCGCCCGTGTCACCGGATCGAGCACGTTGCCGACGCCGCGCAGGAACATGTCCTTGCCCTGGCTGCCGGTGTAGCCGACGGTCAGGTTGATGGCCGCGGGTAGCTCGCGCGACATGCTGACGCCGTACTGGACGTTGTATTCGTTCGGATAGTCATGTGTGTAACCGCGCACCGAGAGGAGGTTCCGCAGCCGCGCCGGATCCACCGGGTATGCAAGACCGGCGAAGTCGGACAACTGCACGCGCCGCCGCTCGATGTAATTCTCGATCGGCTGGATGCGGTCCTCGAACTGACCCGGGCCGTAGAAGAGGCCAAAGCCGCCACGGACCACTGTCAGATCATTCAGTTGGTAGGCAGCAGACAACCGCGGCGAGAAGTTGTTCTTGTCGGCATCGTAGAAGCCGTCATCGACGTTGCCGAAATCGTTCTCCTCGACGAAGAACGGTCTCGCCAGATCGTCGGCTTCCTTCACGACCGAGTAATAGTCATAACGCAGGCCGAGCTCGAGCGTCAGGCGATCAGATGCGCGCCAGGTATCCTGCACGTAGCCGATGCCGTAGAACTGCTGCGGCTTGAACACCGGCGAGTCGAGGTTCACAGCCACCTGGTTCGGGATGTTGTCGATGAAGTCGGCGATACTGTTGTAGGTGATCTCGGTGCTGCCGAGAAACTGAAAGTCCGATTGGATTCTCCGATACTCGCCGCCGAACTTCACCGTGTGCGCGCCTCGTGTCCAGGTGAGCGCATCGCTGAACGACAGCGAGTTCGGATCGAACACCGAGCCGGCCGTCGACGACGCGCTTGTGGCGCGGATCAGCAAGCCGCTACGGGCGATGCCGGTGTTGCCACGCGCGTCGATTGACGACGACGTGAACGTGCCCGATAGCGAGACGCCGACCGGGTCGTACCCCGGCGTGCTCGAAAACGCCGTGGCGCTCGTCTGCGGCTTGTTGTAGCCGACCTTGAGCTCGTTGATCAGTGTCGTCCCGATGATGCTCTGCCAGTTGGCCGCCACGTTCTGCGGCTCTTGCTTGGCCAGCACGCGCCTGGGCGTCACGGTGCGGTCGGGCGTGTCGATCTCGCCGCGGCTGTAGAGATAGCGGACGTACGCCGAGTGGTTGTTGTTGAAGCGGTGATCGACGCGGAACGAGGCGGTGTTTTCATCCTGCTCGGCTTGGCTCTGCTGAGTCGTCAGCGCGACCAGCGCGTTGGCGGTGGCGACGGTGCCGGCGGCGCGGCGACGGCGCGCGTCCGCTCCGCGCTTCGGCCACCGCCGGTCGTGGTCGGCTCGCCGGCCAGAATGCGGCGTCGTGCTTCGTCGCTCGGCACGGCCTCCGTAAAGCTCAAACCGGTCGTCTGCCGAAGCCCTTCGAAGCTTCCGAAGAAGAACGTGCGGTTCGAGGCAAGCGGCCCGCCGACCGAACCGCCGAACTGGTCCAGCTCGAGTGGCTGTTTGACGTCGTCGTACTTGCTGGCCGAGTCGAGGCTGTCATCGCGCTTGTACCAGAAACCGGAGCCGCGCAAGTCGTTGCTGCCACTCTTGCTGATGACGGTGATGTTGCCGCCGGCGCCCAGCCCGCTCTCAGCCGGCGCGAGACCAGAGTTCACGCGGAACTCGGCGACCGATTCCATCGAGGTCTGAAGCCGGAACTGCGAGCCCGTGGCGTTCAGGTAGCCAGGGCTGGCATCCCAGACGTAGGTGCCGTCGACGCCGTCGTAGTTGAGGTAATTCTGCTGGTTCGACTTGCCGTTGAAACGCACGCTCGCCCAGCCGCCGTTGCCGTCCGAGGTGGCCCCGGTTGCCAGCGTCATCAAGTTCGCGAAATTGCGGCCGTTGACCGGCAGGTTCTCCACTTCTTCTGGCGAGACATTGACGCCGATCTTCGCCGATGAAATGTCGAGCACGGGTGCGTCGGCCGACACGGTGACGTTCTCGGCCACGCCTGCCACACCCATCTGTGCGTCAGCGGTCTCGATCTGACCCACGCCTACCCGCACGGTTTTCATGACGCCCTGGAATCCAGGCAACTCGAAGCGGACCTCGTAGTTTCCCGGTCCGAGGTTCGTCACCGCAAAGGATCCATCCCCCTGCGTCACGGTCGTCCTCACCGCACCGGTTTCGGTGGACGTCACGCTGACCGTCACGCCCGGGAGCGCCGCAGCGCTTTGGTCGAGCGCCTGGCCCACAATGAAAACCTGCCTTGTAACTTCGATGTAACGTCCCCATGGCATACTCTCCGCCGTCATGCGCTTCCGCCTGATTCCCAGAGAAGAGAAGTTCTTCGGCGATTTCATCACCCTGGCCGACCGCATTGTCTCCGCCGCCACGCTCATCGAGCGCATGCTCGCGTCCGATCCTCCCGCCTGGGAGACCGCGCTTCAGATCAAGCAGATCGAGCAGGAATGCGACACCCTGACCCACCAAGTCATCCAGCGGCTCAATCGCACGTTCGTCACCCCGATCGACCGCGAGGACATCCATGCCCTGGCGACGTCGCTCGACGACGTCATGGACGCTATCGATGCGGCGGCGGCCGTTGTCCGGCGCTATCGCATGAGCACGGTCCGGTACGGGGCGCGTGAGCTCGCATCGCTCATCTGGCAGTCGGCGATGCAGGTCCGGGTCGCGGTCGAAGCGCTCGAGCGGCGCGACGGTGTGCATGCCCGCGGCGTCGAGGTCAACCGGCTCGAGAATGCGGCCGACGACGTGCACGACGAATCGCTGCGACGGCTGTTCGAAGAGGAGCGCGACGCTCTCACGGTGATGAAGTGGAAAGAAGTCTTGGATCTACTCGAAGAGGCGACGGACCGCTGCGAGGACGTCGCCAACGTGCTCGAGGGCGTGGTCGTCAAGCACGGTTAGTGGAGCCTATCAAGGGAGAGTGATGGAGCGACCACCGTGGACATCGCCTTAGTCGTCCTCGTCGTCGCTGTCGCCCTCGTTTTCGATTTCATCAACGGCTTTCACGACGCAGCCAACTCGATCGCGACGGTCGTGTCGACTCGCGTGCTGTCCCCAGGCAAGGCCGTGGTGTGGGCGGCCTTCTTCAATTTCGCGGCGGCGTTTGGCTTTGGCACGGCCGTGGCGAGCACTGTCGGTGCCGGGATGATCGACCTGGCGTTCGTGACGTTCGCGGTCATCCTGGCCGGGCTCCTCGGCGCCATCGTCTGGGATCTCATCACCTGGTACTACGGGCTGCCGACAAGCTCCTCGCACGCGCTCATCGGCGGATATGCGGGGGCGGCCGTCGCCAAGGCGGGAATGCAGGCGATTCTGGTCGGCGGCTGGACCAGGACCCTCCTCTTCATCGTGTTCGCGCCGGCCCTGGGCATGGCGCTCGGCTGGCTGCTCATGGTGGCGATCTACTGGATCTGCCAAGGGCTGCCGCCTTCGCGCGTCGATCGATGGTTTCGTCGCCTGCAACTGTTCTCTGCGGCGCTCTACAGCCTCGGTCACGGCGCGAACGACGCGCAGAAGACCATGGGCATCATCGCGAGCGCGCTCCTGGCGGGCGGGCTCCTCACAGAGTTCACGATCCCGGTGTGGGTCATCCTGGCGGCGCACGCGGCGATTGCCTTGGGAACGCTGTCAGGCGGTTGGCGCATCATTCATACGATGGGTCAACGCATCACCCGCCTGCAGCCGGTCGGCGGCTTCGCCGCGGAGACAGCCGGTGCGATCTCGCTCTTCATGGCGACGAGCCTGGGCGTGCCCGTGAGCACCACGCACACCATCACGGGCGCCATCGTCGGCGTCGGGGCGACGCGGCGCCTTTCTGCGGTTCGCTGGGGTATCGCCGGCCGCATTGTGTGGGCTTGGATCTTGACGATTCCGGCTTCAGCGGTGATCGCGGCGGCGGCATTCTATCTGCTCGCTGCCATTGGAATGCCTTGAGAGAGTGCAGAGTTCAGAGTGCAGAGTTCAGAGTGAGTGCAGAGTGCGAAGTTCAAAGTGCAGGTCAAAGCGCAGGTGCAAAGTGCAACGTACAAGTGCACGTGCAAAGTGCAAGAATGACCAACTGCCAACTG
>JAIVJN010000040.1 GCA_020200025.1 Acidobacteriota bacterium
GACGATGGCGTCGGCAGAGTTCGATGAGGCGTCGGCGGAGAAACGTCCGGCGGTGCAGGTGGGCGATCCGTTCATGGAGAAGCTCTTGATGGAGGCCTGTCTCGAAGTCATGCAGACCGGCGCCGTTATCGGTATTCAGGACATGGGCGCCGCGGGCCTGACGTGCGCCACGAGCGAGATGAGCTCGCGCGGCGGGACCGGCATGGATGTCGAGGTCACCCTCGTGCCGCAACGCGAGAGCGGCATGGCGCCCTATGAGATCATGCTGTCCGAATCGCAGGAGCGCATGCTGCTCGTCGTGCACGCCGGACGCGAAGGAGAGGTGGAGGCGATCTTCGACAAGTGGGATCTGCATGCCGTTCGCATCGGGACCGTGACGGCCACCGGGCGCGTGCGGGTACACGAGCGCGGGACCCGCCTCACCGACATTCCGGCGTCGGCGTTGACCGACGAGGCGCCGCTCTACCATCGACCGGCGCGGACGCCGTCGTGGCAGGCTGATGTGCAGCGCCTCGATCTCGCGGCCATCGGCGAGCCACCCTCGCCACAAGAGGCATTCGATCGTCTGATGGCGTCGCCGAGTGTAGCGAGCAAGCGGTGGGCCTATCACCAGTTCGATCACACCGTTGGCACGAACACGATCGCTCAGCCGGGGACGTCGGCGGCGGTGGTCCGCATCAAAGGCGATTCGCGCGCGCTCGCGGTGTCGGTCGATGGCAACGGGCGGTTCTGCTATCTCGATCCCTATCGAGGCGCGATGCTGGCGGTGGCCGAATCGGCGCGCAATGTGGCGTGCGCGGGAGCGGAGCCGATTGGCGCGACGAATAATCTGAACTTTGGCAACCCGGAGCGGCCCGAGATCATGTGGCAGTTCGCCGAGGCCGTGCGCGGGGTTGGCGACGCGTGCCGCGCACTCGGCATTCCCATCACGGGCGGTAACGTCAGCCTCTATAACGAGACCGAGGGGCGCGCGATCTATCCGACTCCGGTGCTCGGCGTGGTCGGCTTGCTGGCCGACAGCTCGCGCACGATGACGCGGGTCTTCAAGAGCGCTGGCGCCAGCATCCTGTTGCTGGGGGATAATCGAGGCGAGCTTGGCGGCAGCGAATACCTGGCCCTCGTGCACGGTCGAGTCGCCGGCCTGCCGCCGGCGCTGAATCTCGAGCAAGAGGCCGCACTCGAGCGGCTCGTCCGCACGCTGGTGGCCGACGGCATGATCGAATCGGCGCACGATTGTGCTGAAGGTGGGCTCGCCGTGACGATCGCCGAAGGATGCTTCGACTCGGGCGGACGGGGAGTGGAGCTCGACGTGCCCGGCGTCGTGGTGAGCCACGCGACGATGAACGTGGCGGCGACGCTCTTCGGTGAATCGGCGTCGCGCGTCGTGGTTTCGGTTGCTCGGTCGAAGCTTGCCGACGTGAGAACACGCGCCGAGACGTCGGGCGTGCCCGCGACGGTGCTCGGCCGAGTCGCCGGCGATCGCATTCGCGTGGCGGTGGACGGCGTGCCCGCGATCGATGTTCCGGTGAAGGCGGCCGAAGAGACGTGGGCGTCGGCCATCGAGTCGAGGATGCACACGTAGCAGAGACCGATCCTATGTTCGATAAGTTCCGTGAGGAGTGCGGCGTCTTCGGCGTCTACGGCCATCGCGAGGCGTCCAAGCTCGCGTACCTGGGTCTCTATGCGCTGCAGCATCGCGGACAAGAGAGCGCCGGCATCGCCGCCGCGGACGGCGTCCGGGTGCGGACGCTGCGGGAGATGGGTTACGTCAACGAGATTTTCGACGAGGCCGCGCTCTCGGGGTTGCCAGGGCACATCGCCATCGGGCACACCCGGTACTCCACAGCCGGCGAAAGCAAGCTGTCGAACGCGCAGCCCATCCTCATCGAGTGCGTGCACGGACAGCTTGGCATTTGCCACAACGGGAATGTCGTCAACGCCAGCGAGATCCGAGATGCGCTGGTCAAGCAGGGATCGATCTTCCAGACGAGCAGCGACACCGAGGTCGTGTTGCACCTGTATGCGCGCTCGCAGGCACCCACCATCGACCAGGCGCTGGCCGAATCGCTGGCGAGCCTCGACGGCGCGTTCTCATTCGCCCTCATCACCAAAGATCAGCTCATCGCGGCGCGCGACCCGCACGGGTTCCGCCCACTCGCGCTCGGGAAGCTGGGCGAGGGCTGGGTGGTGTCGTCAGAGACATGCGGTCTCGATCTGATTGGGGCCACCTACGTGCGCGATGTCGAGCCGGGCGAGCTCATCATCATCGGGCCTTCCGGGCTGAAGTCGATCAAGCCCTTCGCGACGGCAAAGCTGGCACACTGTGTGTTCGAGCACGTCTACTTCGCGCGCCCCGACAGCGAGGTGTTTGGCCAGAGCGTCAGTGAAGTGCGAACCAATCTCGGGCGGTTGCTCGCGCGCGAAACCCGCGTGGATGCCGACGTCGTCGTGCCCGTTCCCGACTCCGGCGTCTGCGCAGCGATCGGCTATGCCGAAGAAGCCGGTGTGCCGATGCGCTTCGGCTTGATCCGCAATCACTATGTCGGGCGGACCTTCATCGAGCCCGCGCAGTCGATTCGACATTTCGGTGTGAAGGTCAAGCTCAACCCGGTCAAGAGCATCCTCGCCGGCCAGCGCGTGGTGCTCGTCGACGATTCGATCGTGCGCGGGACGACCAGCCGCAAGATTGTGAAGATGGTGCGTGCAGCCGGCGCGCGCGAGGTCCACGTGCGGATCAGTTGTCCACCGACGATTTCGCCGTGTTTCTACGGTGTCGACACCCCGCGGCGCAGCGAGCTCATCGCCGCGACACACACGCTCGACGAGATCCGCCGCTATCTGGCCGTCGATTCGGTCGCCTACCTCAGCCTGGACGGCTTGCTCGCCGCAGTCGGCAAGAAACGAGATCAGTACTGCACGTCGTGCTACACGGGCCAGTATCCGGTCGCCTTCCCGCGAGACGAGCACGCCTATTTTCAGTTGACGTTGAAGCTCGACGCATCACGCGCACGGCTTCCCGAAGAAGAGCCCGAAACCGTCGGATAAAGGGAGGCGTTCGGGAATGCGGCGTCGACGCGCGTGGCAGGCCTTGCTGCCCCTCTTACTCATCGGGGCTGGCTCGCCGACCTTACCGGCACAAGAGCGCGGGCCGACCGCCGTGTCGCCGGAGCAGCTCGAGGCCGCCATCGATCGTCTGGGCGATCTCGATTACCCCGCCCGTGTCGCGGCCGGTCGGACGGTGCGCCGGGCGCCACCCGCGCAGGCGGTGCCGGCGCTCGTTCGCGCCGCAAGCTCGCACGGCGACGGCTACGTTCGCTTTCGCGCATTGGTGCTGCTCACCGGCTTCAACGATCCGCGCATCGTCGACACGGTGCTGGAGGCGGTCGGCTCGCCGAACGATCGGCTGCGAGAGGTCGCGTATGCCTACATCGAACAGCGTCCCAACCCGGCGTTCGTTCCGCGCTTGCTCACCGCGTTCGACACCGAGCAAGGCGACTTCGTCCGACCAGCGCTGGTGCGAGCACTTGCCGCGGCTGGTGCCGATGCGCGCGTCCAGCAGGCGCTCGTTCGCGATGTCGGCCGCGGCGTCGACCATTTTCGCAGCAGCGTGATCGAGGCGCTGGGAGACTATCGACACGCATGGGCCGTTCCGCCCATCATCGAGGTCGCCAAGCTCGAAGGGCCGCTCCAGGATGATGCCGCCATCGCACTGGGCAAGATAGGCGACAAGCGCGCCCTGCCGGTGCTGGCGGAGCTTCAGCGCTCGGCTCCGCGCGAGACGCAGCCGTCGGTGGCGGCGGCCATCTGCCTACTGGGTGTGAACTGTTCCTCGCACGTCGGCTACCTGCAGAAGATTCTCGGTTTTGCCGAGGATAATCCGGGATATCAGGAATTGCTGCGCGGCGCGGCCGCTGGCCTGGGCGCGATCGCGGTAAGAGGCGACGCCGATGCCCTCGGTTTGCTGTTCGAGACTGGCGTGCCGTCGCAGGATCCGGTTCGCGCCCCTCTTGCGCTTGCCGTGGGTCTGGTGGCGCTGCGCAACACGCCCTTGATGCTCGAGACTCTCGAGAAGCGTCCCGATCGTGACGGCGCCATTACGCTCCTCGCCGAAGGTTTCGACATGCTCGAGGAAGACTTCGAGGAAGAGCGGTTCTTTGCCACCGTGCGGCGCACGTATTGGGCGGCTGCGGACAAATCGGCGACGAGACAATTGTGCGAGCGCCTCATCACGCGCCTGGACTTCTGAACGTCATGGACTATCGATCTTCGGGTGTCGACATCGATGCCGGCAACGAGACAATTTCTCGCATCAGGCGGCTGGCGCGCTCGACCGCCACGAGCGGCGTGTTGTCGGACATCGGCTCGTTCGGCGGCTTGTTCCATCTGGATCGGTCGCGATGGGCCGATCCCGTGCTGGTATCGAGCGCCGATGGGGTCGGCACGAAGCTCAAAGTGGCGTTCATGACGGGCGAGCACCGCACGATCGGGATCGACCTCGTCAATCACTGCGTCAACGACGTCCTCGTCCAGGGCGCCGAACCGCTCTTCGTTCTCGACTACATCGCCACCAGCAAGCTCTCTCCCGACTTCGCCGAGCACATTGTCGAAGGCCTCGCGCGTGCCTGTCGCGACAATGGATGCGCCCTCCTCGGCGGAGAGACCGCGGAGATGCCGGGCTTCTACGCCGACGGCGAGTATGACATCGCCGGCTTCATCGTCGGCGTCGTCGATCGTCCGCGACTGATCGACGGCCGAGGGCTGCTTGCCGGTGACGTGCTGATCGGACTGGCATCCTCGGGCCTTCACACCAACGGCTACTCGCTCGCACGCCACATCGCCTTCGACGCGCTCCGGCTGACCGTCGATTCGTATGTGCCCGAGCTTGGCGACACCGTTGGATCGGCGCTCCTGCGACCGCATCGATCCTACCTGCGAATCGTGCAGCCACTGCTCGCCGCGGGCGTGGTGAAGGGGCTGGCGCACATCACGGGTGGAGGGATCACCGAGAATCTTCCGCGTATCTTGCCCGAGGGGGTGACGGCACAGATCGACCGAAGCGCCTGGGAGGTACCGGCGCTATTTCGCTGGCTGCAGCGCGCGGGTCAGGTGCCGGTCGAGGACGCGTACCGCACGTTCAACATGGGCATCGGCCTGATTGTCGCCGTGGCCGAGGCCGACGTGTCGACAAGTCTGGATCTGTTGCGCGCTGCGGGTGAGAAGGATGCGGTCGTGATCGGCGCGCTGGCGCGGGCATAACGAAACCGGGTTTCGTTTTCTCATCGACCGTGCGAAAACGCTCTCACGAAGGCAACCAGGTTCCTCTCACGAAGGCAACCAGGTTGCTCTTACGAAAGCAACCAGGTTGCTTAGCAGCTGAGGAGCTCCAGCCGAGTGCTTTGATCGGCGGTTCCTCCAATGGCCCGTTGACGTGCGAAAGCCACGGCTCGGGCCTGACCACCGGCCAAACCGTCAGGTGCACACGCGAACATCCAGTCGAGGCAAGAAGGCTCGACCATTGCCAGTCTTCGGCACGACTGACAAGGCCGGCGCTGACCGGATTGCTCTCGACGTATCGACACACGGCAAGCAGCGGCCATCCCGTGTCCACTGGAATCGCTGCGTCGCGCGATTGATACAGCGGTCCGGCCCCCAGCAGGCATCGCATGCGCAACCAGCGTTTCGCGTGCGTCGAGGTCAGCCAGTGCATCGCTCTCGGCAGCTCGCCGTCAGATGTGGGCCCATACCACGAGATGCCAGTGGTTTGGCATCACGCAATAGGCCAGGAGCCTGAGCGGAAATCGTCTCGACGTTTCTGACAAAATGTCGATGAACGCCTCATAGTCCTGATGACTCTCAAAGATTCGTGCTCGCCGCGCGCCTCGGTTGAAGACGTGCATGACCACTCCACCCGTCAACGCCAGTTGTCGCTTCGGCATCCATTTCCTCGCTGGTGTCACATTGCAGCAGATTCCACGCCAACCGCAGCGAGCCATCGAGCGGCAGCGTGACACCGCGGCTCGGCCTTCTCATCTCCGGCCGCGGCTCGAATCTGCAGGCCATCATCGAGGCCGTTGGCGACGGACGGCTCGAGGCGACGATCGCGCTCGTGATCTCGAATCAGGCCGAGGCGGGTGGTCTCGAGCGCGCCCGTAATGCGGGCATCGAGACGCTCGTGATCTCGCATCTTGCGTACGAGCGCCGTGAGGATTTCGACCGCGCGCTCGTCGAGGCGCTCCGGGCGCATCGTGTCGACCTCGTCTGCCTGGCGGGATTCATGAGGCGGCTCACCGCCGTCTTCATCGACGCCTTTCCACGCGCGATTCTCAACATTCACCCGTCGCTGCTGCCGGCGTTCCCCGGCGCGCACGCCCAACGCGATGCCTGGCGGCACGGCGCAAAGGTGAGCGGGGTGACCGTGCACCTGGTGGACGTGAACCTCGACGCGGGACCGATCGTGTTGCAGGCCAGTGTGCCTGTGCTGCCTGACGACACTCCCGAAACGCTCGCGGCGCGCATTCTCGAGGAAGAGCATCGCGCCTACCCGGAAGCGATTCGCCTCGTGCTGGCTGGCGGATGGCGCATCGAGGGGCGACGCTTCGTTCCGCGGTGACCCACTCGATTCGGCTTTGCCGGAATCGTCACCTCACTCTACGCTCACCCACACCCCCAGCCACCGCCCGTCCGCCGCCGCGAACCCGCCTCTGATCCCGAAACGAATCGGTCGTGGCGTTCCGGTGGCGTGACCCGGCGCATCGATCTGTCCCCGTGCGCGTGGCGCCAGCGCCTGCACGGACTGCCAGCCCTCGTCGTCGCTTATCGCGACCGTCACCGGCGCCGACCCGGCTTCGAGATGAAGGCGGGCGGCGCGTGATCCGCCCTCTCGATCGCTGACGGCCAATGCCACCGTGCGATCGCCAGCCAGCCATAGCCCGCCGCGTTCGGGATAGCTGCCAAGATCGATCGAATAGACGACGACATCGCCGTACGGTGTCACCGTCCACGCGAGCTCACCGTCGCCGGTGGGATCGGGCTGCACGTCCAGCGGCCGCAGGCGTACGGCTGGCGCGTCTGGGCGAGTGGGATCGTCGGTCGTGACACGAATGGCCCACACCGGCATCGCGAGCGTGAAGATTGGCGGCGCTCCCGTCGTTGCGTCCCACTCGGCCCACGGCCACGCGTTGCGGCCCAGGGCGAGGGTCAGGCGATGCGAAGTCGTAAGGCCTTCGGTCCGCGGGACGACCTCGATGCGGTAGCGCCCCGCCGGCGCCATGGGCACGTGCAAGAGCGCGGCGGGTGGTCGCGCGGACGCCAGGCCGATCGACAACTGGGACACGAGACGCTGGCGCGAGACCAGCCGCGGTCCGGGCATCGCCAATGCCGTCGGCCGTCGCGAATGACCGGCCGCGGTCAGCAGCGCCATCTGGGCGCGATCCGGTGTCCACGGCGAGATGCCGCGCCACTGCCAGACGAGCGCCGGCGTGAGCGTGAGCACGACGAGGAGCGCCGCTGCAGCGACCCGCCAGGCGGCGGGCGCAGTCACTTGTTCGATGGCGCTCGCCACCGCGACGGCCCAGATGCCGGCCACGGTAGCTTCCGAGCTGAGCGTGGCGCCCTCGCGGAAGAGCGAGGGGAGCGCGGTCGACAGATCCAGCGATGGGCTCATCCACTCGAACAGCGTGCCGCGCCCATCGGGATCGTTGACCGTGTATGCGCCGCCATCGGCGACGGCGGCGAGCACCGTGAGCGATGCGGCCAGAACGATTGGGACGCCGATGAACGCGCGCGTGATGGCGCCCGACCCGTGCCACGCCGCGCCGACGCCGAATGCCAGCAGCGGAAGGACCGGCACGAGGAAGCGGGCGGGCGCGCTCTGGCCGCCCCACCACACAAACGACGCCGCGAGCATCAGCGTCCCGCCGACCGCCGTCACCGCGCTGGCCGAGAGAGCGGGAGACGACCTCCAGATCGTCGCGACTGCGAGCGCGGCAGCGGCGAAGTAGGGCGCCCAGGGCAGCAGCCCGTACTCCTGATCGGCCAGCAGTCCGACCAGGCCCGTGGGGAGCGCCGCAATCGAGCCGGCGGCTTTCGTCCGAAAGGCGGCGGTGGGGTCGAGCGTGCCAAACATCCACCACGTTGAGGCGAATAAGCCTACGGCGGCCATGGTTGGCCCGACGAGCAGCGCGGCGATCCGTGGCGCCCGGCGTGGATGTCGCCACAGCGCGACGAGCAAACCGGCGCCGAGGCAACCGGCGATGACGCTGAGCCGCAGGTGCAGCCAGGGCGTCAGTCCCAGTGCGCCGCCCACCGCGGCGAGCGTGGCACTCGACGGTGGGTCCGTGCGTTCGGTTCGGACCAGCGCCCAGAGTGCGAGCGCGGTGACGGCCGCTCCCAGCGCGTCCGGGTAGATGAGCGCCGCGTTGAGGCCGAGCGGCGCACAGACGATGAGCGCCGCCCATGCCACCCAGGCGCTCGTCCCCGAATGGGTGAGTTGCCAGACCGCCGACCAGAGCAGGCCAGAGCTGGCTGCCATCACGAGAGCGATGAACAGACGGGCGGCGGCCGGCCCACCGGCGGCAAAGGCCGGCAGCACCAGCCAGGCGGTGGCAGGGCCATGAAACGAATATTCCTGCCCGAGCACCCCCAGGCTGACATGGCGCGGCTCGAGCGATCCGCCGAAGTAGGGCAGGTAGTCTCGCGCATCGTAGTTGTTCCGAAGGTCGAGGTCGCCGTCGCCGAGAAGACTCTGCGCGATGAGAAGGTAATGCGGTTCGTCGCCGCCAACGCCGCGTTCTCGCAGCAGAAACCAGAGGCTGCCCAGCCACAGGCCCGCCGTGGCGGCTGCCAGGCACGGGGCCCAGCGCCCGGCGCCCGAATCCGTTCGCGCCGCGCGCGGCCAAACCATCGTCGCGGCCGCCAGCACCACGACGATGAGGCCGGCGGGACCGGACCATGCGTGCAGTGACGGCCAAGGTGGCAGCGAGAGCCACGCCGCTGCCGGCAACACCAACGCCGCAATGGCCAGCGTCCACGGCAGTGGCGTCGATCGAGCCACATGAGACACCGTTGCGCCGCCAACGGCGAGGACGCCGAGCCACCACGGTGACGGGAAGAGGCCCATGCCCATGGTTCGCACGTCGGCTGCGACCAGCGTGCACGTGACGCCCAGCGCCAGCCAGAGGCCCGCACCGACCATGGCGCCACGCGCACACGCGGCGGGGTCAACTGTCACGGCGTCAGAGGCCCGAGCTGCTGCTGCGAAGTGTCAG
>JAIVJN010000236.1 GCA_020200025.1 Acidobacteriota bacterium
TCGTTGGGGTCGCTTTGCGCGCCGCCCTGCACCACGGTGCGGGACGCGACAAAGCGTTCCGTTTGTCGTTCCCGTTGCTGAAGACCTGGAGACGAGCCATCGTGTGGCTGAGCTGGTTGCGGAAGGCTCGCGAGGGCGAAGAACAGGGCAGCAGTCAGGAAGCAGTGGGGCCGCATAAGGGTCTCCTCAATCGGGTCTGCCGCGGTTGGACGACGGCGACGGGACAGAGGTTGACGCTCGTACGCGGAAAAGCCTGCTGAGATGCGCGACCGGGCAGTCCTGTGAAAGCGATGGTCACAAATCGGCGCCGGTCGCCACCGGGCGCTTCGCATCCTGGCTCCACTCGCTCCACGATCCGGCGTACAACCTGGCTCCCTCGAGGCCGGCGTGCGCCATCCCCAACAGGTTGGCGCACGCTGTCACGCCAGAGCCGCAGTACATCACGACTTGGTTGGGCCGGCGGCCGGCCAGCAGCCTTTGCCACTCGGTGCGCAGATCCGCTGGTGATTTGAACGTCTTGTCTTCCGCCACGTTCTCCTGCCAGAAAAAGTTGACCGCGCCGGGGATGTGGCCGCCCACAGCGTCGAGCGTCTCGCCGTCGCCGCGGTAGCGCTCGTTGCTGCGCGCGTCGACCAGCACTCGGTTGGCGTCACTCAGTCCCGCCAGCACCTCTTCGACCGTGACACGCGCATCGGGCCGCGGCTCGCCCACGAACGTCGCCGGCGCGACGTCCTCGACGCCGCCGCGCGTGGCGTGCCCGTCACGCACCCAGCGCGCCAGCCCGCCATCGAGCACAGCCACCGCGTCGTGGCCCATGTAGCGAAGCATCCACCACAGTCTCGCCGCGAAGATCCCGCTGTCGGCGTCGTAGGCGACCACCTGCCGGCCGTCGCCGATGCCGAGCCGGCCGAATCGCTCGCGCATCTCGTGCGGCGACGGCAGCGGGTGCCGGCCGTTCGTCCCGGTCTTGCTCCCCGAGAGGTCTCGATCCAGGTGCGCGTAGTGGGCCCCCGGGATGTGTCCGTCGCGGTATTGCTCTTTGCCCGCCGCCCGATCCGTCAGATCGAAGCGGCAATCGACAACGATCCAGTGCGGATCATCGAGATGGGAGGCGAGTGATGCCGGGTCGATGAGTGTGGTGAACATATCGTTGTCAATCTGTGAACGTCTGCCGCCTGCCGCTGCCCGCCTGCCGCTTGCCCGCTTGCCCGCTTGTCCGCCTTCGCGGCCCGTAGGGCCGCTTTGGCGAGACCTCACCGTAGCTCGCGGAGCGAACGCGCGAGCGAAGGCGGGCCGCCCGCCTGGCGTGTGCCGCGTGCCGCGTGCCGTGTGCCGGACAAGTATCTATCCGTCGCGCAGCGCCGTCGCCAGATGATGCAAGAACAATCCCACGTCCGTCACGATCCCAACCGTTTGCGTCGACCCGCGATCGGTCGGACGGCGTTGATGGCGCGCATGTGATTGCGATGGCCGTGCTCGACGGGATGGCCGGTGTTGAGATCGATGCCGAGCGACGTGCCCGACAACGCCACTTCGATGTCATGCACGGCGAGCGCATTGCCCGACAGCAGCACGTCGACATAGCCCATCCGCACGAGCTCGCAGAAATACTGTGAGCCGCCCGTGTGGACCACGACGGGCCCCGCCACGAAGGCAATCTTGCCGCGCCGCTGCTTGATCTCCCGGAGGACGTTGGCGACGCGCGCCACCGCCACTTCGACGCGACGTTCCGACGACACCTCATTGCTCATGAAACCGAACGTTGGCTTGTCGCGTCCCTGCATCTCGGGGGCGACCCGAATCCCCTGCATGCCACAGACAACGCGGTCGTAGCGGCGGATGTCGCGGAGCTTGCGGCAGCGTGCGCGCTGTCCGTCGATGACGATGGCGGCATCCATACGCTGCTGTTCGACGACGATCCAAGCGCCGTCGACGTGCACGCTCGTTCGGTGGTTGGTGGTCGAATAGAAATCCTCGGGCGCCGCCCCGTCGATGTCGGCCTCGCGCACGACGGCGTCCGGCTCACCGGGAACGTAGCAGCCGAAGGGCGAGAGCTTGGCGAGGAGGTGTTGGAGGTTGTCGGTCGATCGGTCGGTCAGCTTGATCGTGAGGTGGGAGCCGTCATCGTTGGTACGGCCGACGTCGAGGCGCAGGATCTCATACGTGGCGCCATGTTCGACGATCGTCGTCAGAATGGCCTGGAGATCGCCCGAGTCGATGAGGTGTCCGTCGGCGTCGACGGTTTCCGAGTACATGGGTGGCGAGGGGACGGGGCGCCCGGTTGTGCTCTGCCGTCACAGCGATGAGGCCAGCCGGTGGCTCTGGGGAATGAGCAAAGCGAGCCGGCTGCCGATCACGTGTTCACGCTGCCCGTAGCGTCTCGAGCGCCTTGATGCGCTCGGCTATTGGCGGGTGCGTCGAAAAGAGCATCATCAGCCGGCGGTCGCCGCCGTTGATCTTCATCGTGGCGAGCGCCTCGCTCCGGTTGTCGACGAGCTGATGCGACTGTCCCAGCCGGCGCAGCGCAGCAATCATGTTGTTGCGACCCGAGAGCGCCGCCGCGCCAGCATCGGCCCTGAATTCGCGCGCACGCGAAAACCAGGCGACGATTATCAGCCCCAGCATTCCGAAGGCGATGTCGAGCACGATGGTGACGATGAAGGTGACGAGATAGGCGTTGCGCTCGTCGACCATGTTGCGAACGAAGCCGGCGATGACGCGCGAGGCAAACATGACGAACGCATTGACGACACCCTGAATCAGCGTCATCGTCACCATGTCGCCGTTCTGGATGTGGGAGACCTCGTGGGCGAGCACGCCCTCGATCTCCTCGCGGCGCATGTTGGTGAGCAGACCCGTCGATACCGCGACAAGACTGCGGCTCTTGCTTGGTCCCGTGGCGAAGGCGTTGACTTCCGGCGAGTCGTAGATGCCCACTTCCGGCATCGGCAACTGCGCCTGCTGCGTGAGGCGCTGAACGGTCTGATACACCCAGGCTTCGGGCCGCCCGCTGTGGCCATCGATGAGCTGCACGCCCATAGCCCGCTTGGCGATCCAACGCGAGATCAGCAGCGAGATGAACGCTCCGCCCATGCCCCAGACGAGGCAGAACAGCATCAGGGCGGTGTAGTCGATCCCCGTGGGGGTGTAATAGCCGCCAATGCCCAACAGGCCAAGCACGATCGACAACGTGGCGACGATCGCCAGGTTGGTGAGCACGAAGAGGAGGATCCGCTTTCCCATGACTCGATCGTACCAGAAGGACGCAGAGGGCGGTAGGGCCCCTACGTGGTGGCTGGGACTACTAGCGAAGCTCCGCCTCAAACCGTCAAGACCGGCGCTTCGGCTCCGCTTCGCTAGTGACGGCGTTGTCTTGCCCCGCTTCGCGGGGCGTAGA
>JAIVJN010000277.1 GCA_020200025.1 Acidobacteriota bacterium
GCCAAGGGCCGCGCCCTTGATATCCCGTTCGTCCCGAGCCCTTGGCTGGTTCTCGCTGTCTCCTCAGCGCGCTCCGCGCGTGCAAGGGCCGTTGTACGGCCTCCTACGTTCGTTGACAGGGCTGGCAGGCGCGCGTATAACCGCCGCATGACACTACGGGGATCCGCATCGATTGCCATCCTGTGCGCCGTGCTGCGAGCAACACCGGCGCTTGCACAGGGACAGGCCACCATCCTCACCGGCGTGGTGACCGATGCCCAGGACAGCGTGCTTCCAGGCGTGACGGTCACCGCCACGTCGCCGGCGCTCATCGGCTCTCGCACCGCCATCACCGAGCCGAACGGCAGCTATCGCTTACCGTCAGTGCCGGAAGGAACGTATACGCTCACCTTCGATCTGAGCGGCTTTCAGACCCACACGCGCGCCAATATCGTGGTGTCGCTTGGCCAGACATTGACGGTCGACGCGCAGTTGCAGGTGCAGTCGCTGCAGGAGAGCGTCACCGTCATCGCCGAGTCCCCCGTGGTCGACGTCCAGAGCACGAGCGTGAGCTCGACGCTCAACACCGCCAAGTTGATCGGCGTGCCGACGGCCAGCGATCTGTGGAGCGCGCTGGCGCGCGCGCCCGGCGTGCGAATGCAAGGCTACGACGTCGGCGGCAGCCACAAGAGCGAGCAGACCGGCTACGAGGCGTTCGGCGTTCGCGGCCAGGCGCGCGTGGTCACCGAGGGCGTGGACACCACGGAAGGCGCCAACGGCGCCGGTTTCTATCAGGACTACTACGCCCAGAACGAAATCGCTGTGAGCGCGGCGGGGCAAGACGTCACCATGAACACGCCCGGCGCGGCGGTCATCTCCTCGATCAAGAGTGGTGGAAACGAGCTTCGCGGACTGTTCCACGTCTCCTACGAGCCGATCGCGCTCATCGGGGACAACATCGACGACGAGAGCCGAGCGCGGGGCTTCACTGGCGTCCCCAACAACAAGTTCTGGGAGCTGCACCCCGACGTCGGTGGACCCATCATCCGCGACCGGCTCTGGTTCTTCGTCGCCTACAACCACTTCACGATCGACGTCGACATCACCGGCGTGCCGCACGATCGAGCCACCTACCAGGGCTACTACAACAACTACACGACGAAGGAGACCTTCAAAGCGAGCGACCAGGACACGCTCATCGGCTACTACCAACTGGGCAAGCTGCGCACGCCGAACCGCAATCTGAGCGCCCTGACCAGTCCGGAGTCCGCGGCCACGCAAAGCAGCAACACCCACATGTACAACGGCAAGTGGCAGCGGGTGTGGAGCAACCGACTCTTCTCCGAGCTGAACATCGGCCACTTCGGCTATCACTTTCCGCAGGGCCCGCTCATCGATTACCGCACCAACCCACCGCGGATCGACACGGCGAGCGGCGTGCAGACCGGAGCCGCCTTTGCGGCGGCGGGCGCCAACGGGCCATTCGTCATCGAGCGAAGCAAGCCGCAGCTCTTCGCCACCGTTACCTACTTCCTGCCCACAGATGCCGGCAGCCACGATCTCAAGGCCGGACTCGAATGGCTCGATGATGCGCAACTGACCGAGAACACCGGTGAGTCCGGGCCGATCTATTACCAGGATCTGAACGGGCAGGCCGATCAGGTGCAGCTCTTCAGCTTCGGCGACCCGGCGACCCTGAGAAGCGCCTGGACCGGCGCCGACAATCGCAACCGGCGCGCGGCGCTCTTCGTTCAGGATCGCTGGGCGGCCACCTCGCGGATGACGATCACGGCGGGCGTGCGCTACGACCGCCAGCGGCCCTACTACAAGGAGTCCACGCTCGCGCCGACCCTGAGCGAGGTGTTCCCGGCGACGACCATTTCGGGAGCCACGCTCCTCACGCGCGACACCGTGTCGCCGCGCCTCGGCGTCAGCTTCGATCCCGCCGGCGACGGCAGGTCGGCGATCAAGGCGTTCTACGGCCGCTACTACAACGCTGCGCGTCCCGCACACCGACGAGGTCGATCTGTCGTACCAGCGTCAGTTCTGGGGCGAGTCGTCGGTGCGCGTCGCCTACGTGCGCAAGATGGTGCGCGACATCTACGCCAACTTCAACATCGCGCGTGACGGCCAGTTCACGGTGCCGTTCTCCGCTTCGGTCACGCTGCGCAGCTTCGACGGCGGCATCGAAGGCACGCAGATCTTCGACGTCCGCGACATCCCGGCCTCGCTGCGCGGCGTGGTGCGCAACCAGTTCACCAACATTCCCGATGCGGTCGGCGGCGGCTCCTACAATTACGACACGTTCCAGGTCGCGTTCAATAAACGCTTCACAGGTGGCCTCTTCCTCGACAGCAGCTTCGATTACTTGTGGCGCGACGAGCTACGCTCGAACACGGCGAGCACCAGCGCGTTCGCGACCGACCCGCTGGCGATCGGATATTTCCAGAACATCTACCCGGCAGTGTCGAACCGCCAGAGCAGCAGCAATTGGCAGGCGCGTTTCTCGGGCCGCTACGTATTCCCGTACGCCATCGGCGTTGGCACGAATGTCCAGGTGCAGAGCGGGTGGCCGTGGGCTCGCCTGATCTCGGCAACCCTGCCCAACGCCGGCACGCTGACGTTCTTCGAGGAAGATATCAACAACAATCGGGCCGACACGGTGCCGCTCGTCGGCGTCCGCGCGGACAAAGCGTGGACGTTCGGCAGCCGCAAGCTTCTGGTCATGCTCGACGTCTTCAACCTGATGAACTCGAACGCCGTGTCGAACTTCACGCTGATCAACGGCGCCAACTTCAACAAAATCCTCGCGGCGCTGCAGCCCCGCACCGTGCAGATCGGCACGCGCCTGGAGTTCTGAGCGGTCGACCGCTCGTGGCCGTTGCGCTTATCGCCTCTTGGGCTTCGCTGTGACCGTGCGGGCCCGCTGCGTCGACTTCGCCTTCGGCGGCGGTTTCGGCTTGACTCGCGTCGCTGACGGCTTGGCGACCAACGCGTCAGAGAGCTCGTACGCTTCCTGCAGCCAGTCGGTGAACGGCGCCTCGACCTCGTCGCGGTGCGTGATGCGAAGGATATGAGCCAGCTTGGCCTTCGACGCGCGATCCACTCGCCGCACCTGGGGCACCCGCAGCGGGCGACCGAGGAACACGCAGACCTCGAGAAAGTTCCTTTTCGGGCGCACGAAGCAGTAACAGGACTTGCGCGAGAACATGATCGACTTGTGCGAGGCGTAGATCCGCTGATCGCCAAACGACACCGCCGTCTCGCGCAGCCGCTCCCAGGCCTCCTGCAGATCCTCCGACAGATCCTGGGTCAGAGCCGCTTCGGTCGTCGTCCAGCAGTCGTGCGCCTCGCCTTCCTCGACCCACTGCTTGCAGTGGTAGCACTCTCGACCGGCCACGCCCCGATTGTAGCGATGACGCTTCGTGCTCAGACGAATCCCGTCGCTCACTCGAGGAGGGTGCGTAGGGCGGGCCTCACGGCCCGCTTTCGGCGCACGAAAGGTGCGCCCTACACCCGATCAGGGAAGCTGCGATCTCATCAACAAAGCCTGAGCCTGACGCGAGAAGGCAAAGGCCGAAGCGCCAGGTTGTCGGGGGTTCAGCAGACCTCGAGGCAATCCGCGTCAGGTCACCGCGGCACGCACGCTGAACCGTGACTCGCGCCATTCGCCGCTCGCCAGCGCCCCGTGCAGGCGATCGGCAGCGTCCCAGACGTCCACGAAGCGTGTGTAGAGTGGCGTGAACCCGAAACGCAGGATATCGGGAGCGCGGAAGTCGCCGATCACTCCCCTGGCAATCAGTGCCTGCATGACGGCGTAGCCATCGGTGGGATGGGCGAAGGCCACGTGGCTGCCGCGCTCGTCCGCATCGCGGGGGCTGGCGAGGGCGAGACCGTGGCCGGCGCAGCGTGACTCGACCAGCTCGATGAAGAGCTCGGTGAGTGCGATCGACTTGTGCCGGATCGCCGCGAGGCCGCCATGGTCCTCGGCGGCAAGCACCGTCTCGACCCCGCATTCGAGCGCGGCGAGCGACAGAATGGGCGGCGTGCCGCAGATGAACCGGGTCATCCCCATGCCTGGCTTGTAGTCGGCCGTGAACTCGAACGGCGCGGCATGGCCCAGCCAACCGGACAGCGGCTGCCGCCACGCTTCGCGGTCCATCCGCGCGGTGTGCCGCGGATGGGCCCACGCGAACGCCGGCGCGCCGGGACCGCCGTTCAAATACTTGTAGCCGCACCCGACCGCGAAATCGGCCGCCGCCTCGATCGCACCGCCGCCGTCGAGACGAACGGGCATCGCCCCGGCCGAGTGCGCCAGGTCCCAGATCATCAGCGCGCCGGCGGCGTGGGCGGCGCGCGTGACCTCGGCCATGCGATGCATGCGGCCGGTGCGGTAGTTGACATGCGTCAGCAGCAGGATCGCGAGGCCATCGTCGATGTGCCCGGATACTTCGTCTTCGTCGACCAGCGTGAGCGCCAAACCGTGGGCGCGCGCCAGCGTGTCGGCGATGTAGAGATCGCTTGGAAAGTTGCTTCGCTCGGAGACGATGTGACGTCGTTCGGGCGAGTCGGCCTTCGCGATCGCGATTGCCGCGCTCAAGATCTTGAAGAGGTTGACCGAGGTCGAGTCGGCCACAATCAGCTCGCCCGGGCCGGCGCCGACCAGCCGCGCAATCTTGTCGCCGATCCGCTGCGACAGCCTGATCCAGCCGGCGCTGTTCCAACTGCGGATCAGACCGACCCCCCACTCGTCCTCGACGACCTGCCGCACTCTATCCGCGGTCACCGCAGGCGGCACGCCGAGCGAATTGCCGTCGAGATAGATGACGCCCTGCTCGTCACTGCGCTCCAGGGCGAAGCGGTGGCGCAGCGGCGCCAGCGGGTCGCTGGCATCGCGCGCCAAGCAGTCGTGTCTTGTCATCGTCAGCGTCAGAGAGCCGGTGAATTCATGGTCACGCCCTTCGACCGTGCTCAGGGCGCCCGGCGCGCGGTCGAGCGGCGAAGATACGATGCAAACGATAGCATCGCTACCATCCCTGCGCCGGTGGAGCAAGTGAAGAGTGCAACGGCAGAGGGACGGGCACACACCTCCGCCCGCGCGCTTGACCACACAGTTCTGTAGCTCCTGACCTGTCGCTTGACAGCACAGCGTGGGTGCTCTAATGTTGTTAAGTATTATTAAATAATATTGACTGGATTTATGGCTGTGAGAACAACGACCAACATCTCGATCACACTCCCGCCGGAGATGCTCGAGAGCGCCCAGAAGCTCGCCAAGGCCGAGAACCGGACGATGAGTGAGCTCGTGCGAGAGGCGCTCCGAAGCTACGAACGGCAGAGGCGAGCCGAGCTGATCGACAGGGCACGAAAGCGAGCCGGAGCGCGTGGTGTCACCGAAGCCGACGTGGTGCGCATCGTGCGAGAGTTTCGCAAGGAAAACCGCATGAGGAAGAATGAACCCCCGAAAGCATGAAGGCCACGTTCGAGAGCATTCAGATCGGGACGCCGCGGGATTTCCTCGAATCTCTGCTGCGGATGAAGTGAGGCGGCACCTGACCAAGCGGAACGCTCGTGGTCTCGGCAGACTGAGCGACGCAAACAGTACGAAAGGCGAACGGAGGGATGCATGCCGCCCGAAGGACTCTTCAACCTCAAGACAGCACAGGATCTCCGAGAGAAGCTTCGACACGATCTTGATTGCCTCAAGCATTCGCCGAACGCCTATGAAGCCTTCAACTTCTTCGTCACAGCGGAACATCTTCTCGACTGGCAGTTTCCAGGCCGACCGTCCCAGAAAGTTAAGAGAGTGTGCGAGGTCGAGCGAAATCCTCCAGATCACGTCCCACCTGGCGAACGGCGCGAAACACTTCCGAGCTGATGCTCCTCACCACCGCTCCGTAACAGGCACAAAGACGATGAGCGGCTACTTTCCAGGGACCTACTTTTCGTCGCGGTACTTCAGCGCCCGGTACTTTGGAGTCAGAGGACTGATGGTCGATCTCGATGGGGAGGCGGTCCGCGCCTTCGACCAGTCGATTCCGGCGATTGAGCTCGCGGAGAAGGTGTTGAGCTATTGGGACGCCCAGCCTCTCTGAAGAATTGATCGGCGTGCCGACGGGCAAACGGAAGGGTGCACGCTGACCTGCGCGGCTTGAATCGAATAGGCCCGAAACAGATCTTCGCCGGTGAACTACCCTACGCGTCATGCTTCCTCCGCAGACAACCGCATCACCGGCCGCCACCGTGTCACGCGAGTCGCTCGTCCGCGTCATCGGCACGTTGGGGCTCGCCGCCGGGATCATCAACATCACCATCGGCGGCGGCATCTTCCGTCTGCCCGCCGTCGTGGCGGCCTCACTCGGACCGGCGGCGCCGATCGCCTATCTCGTCTGCGCCGGCGCGATGGGCCTCATCGTCTTGTGCATTGCGGATGCCGGGAGCCGTGTGTCGCTCACCGGTGGACCGTACGCCTATGTGGGCACGGCGTTCGGACCCTATGTGGGCTTCATCTCCGGCGTGCTGCTCTGGATGCTGGGCACGTTTGCAACGGCCGCGGTCTCGACGGTGTTCGCCTCCAGCATGGGCCTGCTGGTGCCGTCACTCGCCGGTCGGGGCAGAGAGATCGGTATCCTCGTCGTTGCGTTCGGCTTCTGGTCGCTCGTCAATCTGCGAGGCGTGACGCTGAGCGTGCGCCTGAACTCCCTCGCCACCGTGGCCAAGCTCCTGCCCCTGGTGCTCCTCGTGATCGGCGGCGCCTTCTTTGTGGAGCGCGAGAATCTCCGCATCGCGGCCATGCCAGCGGCAGGCGACGTCGCGCGCACATCGCTCCTGCTCATTTTCGCGTTTGCCGGCATCGAAGTCGCGCTCGTGCCGAGCGGCGAAGTGCGGGACACGGCGCGCACCGTGCCACGCGCCATCGCCCTGGCCATGGTTGGCATCACGGTGCTGTATGTGGCGCTGCAGATGGTGGCTCAGGGGATTCTGGGCAGCGGCCTGGCGCAGGCCCCGGTCTCCCCGCTGGCCGATGCCGCCGGCGCGTCGCTCGGCGGCTGGGCGCGCTCGCTGCTGCTGGCCGGCGCGACGGTGTCGATGTTCGGCTACCTGGGAGGGATGATGCTCTCGATGCCGCGGATGGTGTTTGCGTTGGCCCGTGATGGGTTCTTGCCACGCACGTTGGCCGCCGTCCATCCGCTCCACCGCTCGCCGCAGGCCGCCATCCTCGTACAATCGCTCGTCACGCTCGTACTGGCGATCTCGGGCACGTTCGAGAAGCTCGCCATTCTCGCGAACGTGTCCGCGCTGGCGCTTTACCTCGGGTGCGCGCTGGCGGCCTGGCGGCTCCGGCAGATGGGCGTGGCCGGCGCGGGTACGGCGTTCCGCGTTCCACTCGGTCGCGTGGTGCCTTGGCTGGCGTGTGGCGTCATCGTGTGGTTGCTGACAGGGCTGACGGGAAATGAGTGGCTCGGGTTCGGTGCGTGCCTCGCGGCCGCATCGCTGGTCTATGCCGTGTCGCGCGGTCGTCGCCCTGTGTCACGCGCTGCCACGATGCAATGAAGTTTCCACGCCCTGGAGCCTGGAATGCGTTATGAGCAACGACGGCCGGCGGCTCCCCTCGATGCGTTCGTCGAGTCGATCTGGATCTGCGAGAACGAGCCGAGACCGTGCCGCCTCGAGCGCATCCTGCCGCACGGCGCCGCGCAACTGCTCGTGAACCTGAAAGAGGACGAGACCCGTTCATATCACACGGCGAACGGCTCCTGCCTCCGGTCACCAGGTGCCATCGTCGCCGGCATGGCGACGCGTTTTCAGATCATCGACACCGACGAACAAGAGCACGTGGTCGGCGTGAGCTTCCGCCCTGGGGGCACGACGGCGTTCTTCGCGACGCCCGCTCACGACCTGTGCGACGTCGACGTGCCGCTCGATGCCTTGTGGGGGGCACAAGGCACGGCGCTGCTGCGGGAGGCCCTCCTCGCAGCGCCTCGCGCCGAGGCGAAGCTCGACGTCATGGAGCGCGCGCTGACCGTGGCGTGGCGAGAGCGCGCGCTGCATCCCGCCGTCGCGTTTGCGCTGGCCGATTTCCGCGCCCGACCGTCGCTGACCCGCATCGCCGCCGTCACCGACAGGATCAGCCTCAGCCCCAAGCGGTTCATCGAACGCTTCAAAGCCGAGGTCGGCGTGACGCCCAAGCGCTACTGCCGCCTGCTGCGATTCCAGCGCGCCGTAACCCGGGCCCATGCGGGCACGCGCCTCGATTGGAGTCAGGTTGCGCTGGGCTGTGGGTACTTCGACCAGGCGCACCTCATCCACGATTTCCAGGCGTTCGCCGGTCTGACACCCACTGCCTACCAAGCCTCGCGCACCGCTTTCCAGAACCACGTCATTTTCTTACAATCCGGCGGCGAGTGAATCGCGAAGAATAGATGCATGGCCGATACGATTGCGAGCTACCGCACCCTCACCCCTTACTTGGTGGTGCCCGATGCAGACGCCGAGATCCGCTTCTTGACCGCGGCATTTGGCGCAACCGAGGCGCTGTGCCACCGGAACGCCGATCAGACCGTGATGCATGCCGAGCTCCACGTGGGCGACTCGCTCATCATGTTGGGGCAAGCGGGTGCCGCATGGAAGGCGCTGCCAGCCGCGCTCTACCTCTGGGTTTCGGACGTGGACGCGACCTACGCTCAGGCGTTGAAGGCGGGCGCGACGTCCCAGTCCGCGCCGGAGGACAAACCTTACGGGCATCGCAACGCTGGCGTTGTCGATCAGAACGGCATCACGTGGTGGATCGGCTCGCCCGTTGCTTGACAGCGGACGCCCGTACCGAAGCGCTCTGCATGGAGCCCGCGTAGTGGCGCGTCGCCCGATCGACCGCGTGCGGCGCCTCTGCCTGGCGCTGCCCGACGCATGGGAGAAGCTGTCGCACGGCGAGCCGACGTTCTGGGTGGGCAAGAAGATGTTTGCCACCTTCGCCGACGCCGCCAACCATCACGGCGCGGGCCGTCACGCCGTGTGGTGCAAAGCCACCCATGTCACGCAGGACCTGCTGATCGCGCGCTCGTCGGCACGCTACTTCGCGCCGCCCTACGTCGGGTCGGCGGGGTGGGTCGGCATCTATCTCGACCGCGCGCCGGACTGGGCAGAGGTCGCGGAGCGACTGCGCGCGGCGCACGAGTTGGCGGCGCCCGCTCGGTTGCGAGGCACGGCTGGCTCGCGAGCTCCCCGAACCACACGCTGAGCTCCGGGGGGCGCGCTCCTCACGCGTGGACGCGGCGAGTGTCGACTGGCTTGGCCCAGAGTGGCGCGCTGCCGACTGTGAGCGACCGATCGCCGTCACCGCGTGGCCTCGCTCCACGAGCGGTACGACGCGACGGCCGATCACCCCCGTGTCGCCCGTGAGGAAGACCTTCAAGGGCTCGCGCGTCGGCTTACCGCGCAGTGGTCCGGTCGACCGGCTCCAGCCGATAAACCGGCGTCGGCTTGGCATCACGGTCATCGGTGACCAGATAGATGAAGCCGTCCGGTCCCTGCTGCACGTCGCGGATGCGACCCATCTGCGGAACGAGCGTTTCCTCGCTCACCACCCGCTGGCCTTGAACGGTGAGCCGCGCCAACTGCTGTCCCACCATGCCGCCGGCAAAGAGGTTGCCGCGCCACTGCGGGAACCGATCGCCGGTGTAGACAATCAGGCCAGAGATGCCGATGGACGGCACCCATGTATGAGTCGGCTGCTCCATGCCTTCGCGGTGTGTGCCTTTGTGAATCGCCAGTCCGGTCTTGTAGTTCACGCCAAACCCGATCACGGGCCAGCCGTAGTTGAGGCCAGGCTGAAGGCGATTCAACTCGTCACCGCCCTGGGGCCCGTGCTCATTCGTCCAGACGTCGCCGGTCTCGGGATGAATGGCCAGTCCCTGCACGTTGCGATGCCCGTAACTCCAGATCTCGGGAAGGGCGCCGGCGCGGTTGACGAACGGGTTGTCGGCCGGCACACGGCCATCGTCGTGCAGACGGATCATCTTGCCATGGTGGTTCGAGAGGTCCTGCGCCGGGTGCGCCTCGAGATCCCCTTCGGGCGGAACCTGCCGGTCGCCCAGCGTCAGAAAGAGGAAGCCGTTCTTGTCGAACGCGATCTTGCCGCCGAAGTGCCCCCGACCCTGAGAGATCGATTCGAAAAGCTGCTGCACGCCGGTCAACCGATCGTTTTCGAAACGTCCGCGCACCAAGGCGGTCGTCGATTGGGTTCCGTCGCCCTGCGGCTTGGAGTAGCTCAAATAGAGCATCCGATTCGAAGCGAAATTCGGATGGGGCGCCACCTCGAGGAGTCCGCCTTGGGTCGAGTGAACAACCTCGGGCACGCCGTCGACGGGTTGCGGCAGGAGCGCGCCGTTGCGAACGATCCGCAGACGCCCGGGCCGCTCGGTGACGAGCATGTCGCCGCCAGGGAGGAACGCAACCGACCAGGGTTGCACCAACGCTGCCACGACCGTGACGACGCGGTAGTCGTGAAGGGCCGACCTCAACACCGTATCGCCGGAAATCCTGGCCCCACTCGACAGAATGAAGCCAACAATCACGATGCTCGATAGCGTCCGGACCATTTCGATCTCCTACCTTGGAGTGTGTATCGTAGGTCAGGTTCGGAAGGTTGTGGGATCGTCGATCCTCAGGCCCAAATGACCGTTCGTTCTACCTGTTCGAGACCGTTGCCAGCGCCGAGCGATCGATGGCACGCCCGCGCCGGTAGACGTCAGCGATGCGCAGGGTGTCCTCGATGCGCTCCAGTGGGTTGCCGTCGAGCACGACGAATCACATGGCGCGTCACGTCGGGAGTTCATTCAGGGCGGGCTGCTCGCCGCCGGGGGCGGGGTGCTGGGAGGGCAAGCCACGCCGGCCGCACCAGTCCCGCCGCAAGCGGTCTCGTCGGCGGCTCGGTCGGCTGGCGAGCGGTTTCGACAACTGTTGTCCGGGCCCGACGTGTTGCAGTGCCCGGTGGTTCACGACATGGTTGGCGCCAAGCTGTCGGCGCAGCTCGGTTTTCCGGCCATTTACGCGGGTGGTCAGACCGTATCGGCGGGC
>JAIVJN010000278.1 GCA_020200025.1 Acidobacteriota bacterium
TGCAGAATCGAGGTGCGACGGGTGCGCCAGGTACTCAGGTACTTGGGTGCGCGGCGTTCACGGAGTGCAGAGTTGCGGCAGAGTGCAAGTGCAGAGTGCAGTGCAGAGCTCAGGTGCAGAGCTCAAGGGTGCAGTGAATAGCTGTACAATCCCCTTGTGTCCTCGCTCGCTGCGGTGCTGCAGGCGCGCACGCGCGAAGGTGACGTCTACGATCACCTCGATCGCGACTGGGTGCAGTGTCATGCCTGCGGTCACGACTGTCGCATCCCGCCGGGCGCGCGCGGGGTGTGCAAAGTCCGCTTCAACGAGGCCGGCCGGCTGTTGGTGCCCTGGGGGTATGTGGCCGGGGTGCAATGCGACCCCGTCGAGAAGAAGCCGTTTTTTCATGCCTGGCCGGGTGCCTTGGCCTTCAGCTTCGGGATGCTCGGCTGCGATCTGCACTGCGCCTACTGCCAGAACTGGGTCACCTCGCAAGCGCTTCGCGATCCCGCGGCAGTCGGCGCACCACAAGACGTAACGCCGGACGATCTCGCCGACGCCGCGCTCCGTCAGGGCGCTCGCCTGGTAGTCTCGACCTACAACGAGCCGCTCATCACGGCCGAATGGGCGGTCGAGGTGTTTCAGGCCGCCCGGCAGCGCGGGCTGGCCACGGCGTTCGTGTCGAATGGCAACGCCACGCCGCAGGTGCTCGACTACCTCGCGCCTTGGATCGACTGCTACAAGGTCGATCTCAAGAGCTTCGACGATCGGCAGTACCGCAAGCTCGGGGGACGACTTCAGCCCATCCTCGACACGATCGCGGCGCTCTACCAGCGCGGCATCTGGCTCGAGATCGTGACGCTGCTGATTCCGGGCTTCAATGACAGCGACCGCGAGCTCGAGCAGTTGACGGCATTCGTGGCGAGTGTCTCGCCGAATGTGCCCTGGCACGTGACCGCGTTCCACAAGGACTACCGTCTACGGGACCCGAGCGACACGACGGCCGCCGATCTCCTCCGCGCCGCCGCGATCGGCCACCATGCCGGCCTGCGTTTCGTCTACGCCGGCAATCAGCCGGGGAGCGTGGGCGATCTCGAAGACACGCGCTGCGCCGCGTGCGGCACGCTCCTCATCGCCCGGCACGGCTATCACGTCCGCAGCTATCGTCTCACGAGCCAGGGACGGTGCCCCGATTGCGACGCCACGGTTCCGGGCCGTTGGGACCAGTGCTTTCAGGGCCAAATTGCCGATCGACCTTTCGTGCCGCACGATCGGACGCGGCTGCGAATGATCTGAGAGGACCGCGCTACGCGCGGTGGGACGCCGTGCGTGGGACCGCGCTGCGGGCGGCAGGACCCTCCGGGTGGGACGCCCGCCACCGAAGACGGGCCCACCTGAAAGATCCCACCGGCGAAGCCGGTTCCGCCTGAAAGGTCCTACCGGACAAGGGCCGGTCCTGCATCGAAGCCCGGACCATAATAGGAACAGTGCTCCTCGACACCCTGCAGCGTCCCCTTGGCAACCTTCGCCTGTCGGTCACCGACCGGTGCAATCTGCGCTGTCAGTACTGCATGCCGGAAGCCGACTACGTGTGGCTCCCGCGCCAGGACATTCTCCACTTCGAGGAAATCGACCGCATCGTCGATGCCTTTGTCGCGCTCGGGGTCGAGCGCGTCCGGCTGACGGGCGGCGAGCCGCTGCTGCGACGGGACCTGCCGATTCTCGTCGAGCGCTTGGCGCGCAAGACAGGCATCCGCGATCTCGCGATGACGACCAACGGCGTGCTGCTAGCACCCGTCGCCGCCGATCTCGCACGTGCCGGTCTGCACCGGATCACCGTCAGTTTGGACACGCTCCATCGCGACCGGTTCGTTCGACTTGCCCGATTCGACGAGCTCGCGCGCGTGCGCGCCGGCATCGATCGGGCTGCCGCGATCTTCCCTGGACTGAAAATCGACACCGTCGTGATTCGCGGCGTCAACGATGACGAGATCGTCACCATGCTCGAGTTCGCGCGCGAGCGCGGCGCCGAGGTGCGATTCATCGAGTACATGGACGTGGGCGGCGCCACCCACTGGTCGCTCGATCAGGTCGTCTCGCGAGGGGAGATTCTCGACCGTCTGAGCGCCCACTTCGGGCCCATCGTTCGCGTCGACGAGGGCTCGACGGCGCCCGCCGATCGGTTCTGCCTCGCCGACGGCACCGTGTTTGGCGTGATCGCCTCGACCACTGCCCCGTTCTGCCGCACCTGTGATCGAAGCCGGTTGACCGCCGACGGGATGTATTACTTGTGCCTCTACGCGACGCGCGGTCTCGACCTGCGCGCTCCGCTTCGCTCCGGCGCCGACACGGCAGCCCTGGCCGACATCGTCGCTCGCGCCTGGCAGGCGCGCGACGACCGCGGCGCCGAAGCACGGCTCGCCCTGCGCGAACGCGCCCCGTTGATTTCTCTCAACTCATTGAAGCGCGATCCCCATCTCGAGATGCACACGCGGGGGGGATAGGATAGCTCGCTGCGCTCCGAACGCCTCGCGGCTGCGCCGCTCGGTGGGCGGTGGGGCTTCAAGAAATTCCTACGACGAGCCAGCGAGCCACCCACCGACGGCCGAAGGCCCGAGGCCGATTAGCAGTGTTCGTCGAAGGCTTGCTGCAGCCGGGCGGCGATGGCGTCGGACGAGCGGCTCTCGATATCGCGGCGCTCCATCATGTAGACCAAGGCGCCATCCTTCAGCAAAGCGATCGAGGGTGACGAGGGTGGATACGGGTCGAAGCGGGCGCGCGCCTGCGTGGTGGCTTCGACGTCTCCACCGGCAAAGACGGTCGTCAGATGGTCGGGCCGCTTGCCCGCGCGGAGCGCCAGCGCGATCCCCGGTCGCGCCTTGCCGGCCGCACAACCACACACCGAGTTGACGACGACGAGCGTGGTACCGGGTCGCGCGAGGGCGGCATCCACCGCATCGGAGGTGCGCAGTTCTTCGAAGCCCAAGCGGCTGAGCTCGGCTCGCATCGGCGCAATAAAGGGTTCAGGGTACTGCTGTGCAATCATGAATTCAGCATACGCGAACTGGAGCCATTCGCAACTTGATCGGCAGTCGTCACTCGGCAAGCGCCGATGACATGCCCACCTACCGCCATGCCGGAAGGTGAAGCCACCGCCGGGCGGTCCCACGAACGAGGTCAGGAACGACGTTAAGCCCGTGCGGGGTCAACGAGCCGTCACCCGTTGGTGTCGACGTTTCGGACGAGTTGTGGGCGAAGGCGTTCAAGGGCCTGCCGGAACGGATGGTGCTCATTGAAAGAGGGTCCCTGGCCGCGCCGTTGGCGGATCAGGCGCGGGTCGCGGGGCCGTGACGTGTCGTTCAGCCTGCGGCGACACGCTGTGTTCAGTCGCGGAGCACCTCTGCGATATCGCGCTCGACGTTTGCTGCTTGCTCCTCGAGATCGTCGATGAGCCTGCCGATCGCCGCGAGATCGCCCGTCTTCGCCGCGGCCTCGATATCGCTGCAGGCCCTCTGAAGAGCGTCGGCGCCGAGGCTGCTGGCCGCTCCTTTGAGGCTGTGCGCAGCCGCCATCACGCCGTGGGCATCGTCTGCTCGCCACGCCGTGACAATGGCACGGACGCGGGCGGGAGCGTCATCGCGGAAGAGACACAGGACCTCGATGAGCACGTCCGACTCGCCCGGGCCCGTCAGCATGCGCAAAGCTTCGAGGACGTGGGCATCGAGGACTGTCAGTTGCTTCATGTGCTGTCCCTGTTTCACGCGCGGTTCGAGCCGGCTCACGTTATCCGGCCGCCTGGGGCCACTCGCCGAGTCTCTCGCGCACGGCCAGTTCATCATCGACAATCAGAACGTTTGCGCTCATCGCTTCTCCTGGAGCCTCCGGCATAGCTCGCGACCTGCCTTTCAGCGAGACGCGACAGCCACTCCTGGAGCATCCACCGACATCATCGGCAGGCGGCGCAGGCGCTTGAGATGAACAGACGGCAGACATGGCCACCACATGTTCAAGTCCGAGAGGACCATGCCGATTACGGAAGGGACCGGCCACTGATTGGAGTCCGACCATGAGCGCAGAACTGCACGCCGTCTGGCCGCGCACCCCGGGAACCCGACTTCGGCTGCGGCCCGCCCGTCCCGACGCCGGCACTCTCCACGTGGTCGAGGTGCTAAGTCTCTGCGCCGGGCTGACCAGACTGCCGGCCACTCCGCTCGATGTTCTCTACGTGCACCTGCCAGGCGGCGACGACTTGTTTCGCCTGGCGAGCCGAGCGGGCGGACGGCTCGGACCAACCGGATGCGTCCCGGGAGCTCGCGTGCAAACGGACGGCGCACAATCGCCGGTGGATTTCGCCGATCTGGGTGTGGTGACGCTCGGCTCGCGCGTAAGCGCAGCCGAGGCGCGGGCCGCGGCGCGCCTCGTGCGTGAGCTGGCCTGCCGCTATGTCTTGCTTGTCGTACCTGTCGGGCAACACGCGGAAGGCTCCGCACGAGCCCTCGCCGAAGCGTGCCGCACGTTGCTGCCGAGCGCGCACGTCGACCTGGGCTCGTTTGGACCATGGAGCCGTCAGCCCGATTTCGTGAGCGTCAGCTTCGAGGCCCCGCCCGAGTGCGCGCTGGAGCTCGCAGCCTAGCAGCATCAGACCGCGACGGCAGACAGGGACAAACGGTCCAGCCGTTTCGCGGGTGGCTTCACTGGTCCCTCCTAGCTACGGCTAGAAGGTTGCTGAAACCCGACCACCTGAAGGTAGAAGTCAAAAGGCAGAAGGCAGAGCCGCGTTGACGACGTCGCGTCGGGCCAGGCAACCGATGTCCACGATCATGCCGCGCCGAGCTCCGAGAGTCGCCCGACCCGGTCTGCGGCGCGCAGCAACCCGGGAAGAGCTTGATTGTCCGCAGCCGCGAAGACCTCGCGCATGTACAGCAGGTCCTCGCGCGTATCGACCGTGAAGCGCAGGTCTGGCCGTCGGACGGCCGACGGAGCCAGCAATTTGACGACACGGAAGCGGTCGGCGTTGCGCACGACGAAGGACGTTACGTGCTCGTGGTCGTAGGCATCAGGGCTGCAGGCGAGGGCCTGCTCGAGGGCCGCGACGGTCACGGCTTCGACTGCACAGCCATACGGCAGACCGTACTCGACGGCGTAGTCGGCGCGGCCGCGTTCGAGCGATGCCAGCACGCGCTCGGCAGCTTGGCCATCGACGGCAGGATTGTCGGCCGTGGCGCGGATGATTTTCGTGGCGCCGACTTCGCGAGCCAGGAGGATGACACGCTCCAGCACGTGATCGCGCGGACCACGCAATACCTGCGCGCCATGACGTCTCGCTTCCGCGTCGACCGCATCGTCGGCCGGCTCGGTGGTGGTGGCCACGATGACCGGCGCGATGTCGGGTTGCCGCAAACGCACGACTGCATGCCCCAAGAGGGAGCGCTGGCCAATGGTGGCGAGCGCCTTGCCAGGCAACCGTCGTGAGCCCATCCGAGCTTGAAGAACAATGATGGTCTTGGCCCGACCGCTATTCATGCCACATCTCCCAGTAGCGCTTGCCGCGCGACGACTGCCGAGACCACGCGGTCGGCGGCCGGTCACGTCTGGGTTACTGCTTCTTTCGTGCCAGGCGATTAGAGGGGCGCGCGAGCCGGTGAGCGCGATGGGCAACATGACGTGCGCGAGACGACGAGCGGCGAAGCCGCCCGGCCTACGATGCGCGTGCCAGGCGCCTCGGCATCGGGCGAGTCCCGTACAGGAACGTGGGACCGGCGGTAAACCCACGCTTGGCGTAGATCGCCTTCGCGCGCGTGTTGTCGTCCGAGACCATCAAGGTGACGCGTCGCCCGCCGCGGGAGCGAAGGCGCGCGATCGCCGTGTCCAGTAACCTCGTGCCCAGGCCAACGCCTTGTGCGCGGGGCGACACCACGATCTGAGCAATGTGTGCGGTGGCGTCGCTGATATCGGTCGTCAGGACCGCGCCTGCCAAGGCGTCACACTCGGGTTCCTCGATCACGAAGGTCGCGTCCGGCACGAGAGTCCCGCAGGCAGACGTCCGGAGCAGCTGCCGGACATACCACGCCCATTCCTCGAGGCGGCCGTTCGGCGCAAAGCATTCGGCTGACGGCACGTCGCGGTACGCCTCAGCGAGCAGACGCACGATGCGGGTCTCGTCAGTTTCTCGGAACGGCCGCACGGCGAGCGACGAGCCGCCGGCAGCATCACGATCCAGGTCCCCGCGACCGCTCTGGCAGGCGATGTCGCGCGTCAGGTACTCGTGATCACGCATGACGAACCGGCGCCGGGTCAGCGCGGTCGCCAGCGACGCATTGGAGGGGAAGACGAAGAGTGAGGCTCGATCTGCGCGTGACGCTTCCGGCGCATCGAGCACCTCATCGATCAGGCGTCGCACCCCCCGCGCCTCTTCGGCGGCGAGCGCGCCGATCTGCACCATGTTCCCGCGGAGCAGATAGAAGGTCCAGCCGGTGATTCGCCCGTGCTCGCGCAGCACGAAGCCGGGCAATCGGCCCCCGGCACGCGCCTCCTCTACGGTCGCCCAGGTTGTCTGGGTCTCCCAGCTCAGCCCAGTGAGCCACCGCGCCCGCTCGGCTTCGAGAAGCGGCGCCACCTCTTGGGTCGAGAGATTCCGCCAGTCGTCACAACTCATGACGCTCTTGCACAGGGATCTGCCATGGGTTCGCTGGGCAAGCCCTGCTCGGCGTCGTCAGCCGTCTGGCGCATGCGACGGAGGTCGACGCTCACCTCCATCTTGGCGTCGGCCGCCGGCCGATCCTCTTGGCGAATCTGCTCATAGACCTCGCGGCGGTGAACGGCCACGGTTGCGGGCGCGGTGACGCCCAGGCGGACGCCGTCTCGGCCGATGCGTAAGACGCGTACCTCGATGCCATCGCCGATCATGATCGCTTCGTCGCGACGGCGCGTGATGACGAGCATGTCAGTCGCCGGCGGTCAGCCGATGCCGCACCGGATAGAGCGTGTTGAGCGGCATGACTTGGAAGCCGATCATGCGCTCAGGATTGATCACGATTGGCGCTCGCAGGTTCGCGTATGTGTGCCCATGCTCCTCGACGGTCACGAGCACCAGCCACACGAGCGGCGTCTCGCGCTGCGCGCCGAGGCGCGCCGTGTCGTGTAGCGTCAACTGCCGACGATAGCGCGGCAGAACACGGTGGGGGTCGATGGCCAGAAACGACGCGGGCTGTCCGTCGGCGGCGTGGAGACACTGCAGCGGTGCGATCGCCGTGGAGGCGAGCACCGCGAACCGGCGGCACTGCTCGAAGCCTGGCAGACCGTCGGGGAAGCTGACCAGATCCTTGGCGTCGACATCAAAGGCCCCGAACGGGGTTTCGACGACGGAGTGGCCTTCTTCGACGAGCTGCAGTTGTGGTTCCATGGCTAGTTTCAGCGATCGAGCACCGACATCGCGGTCGAGAGGCGTGCTCGAGATCCCGGGCGCCGGGAGTCCCCTCCCTGGCTGCACCTCGGCAGACACCTCTCCCTTCTTGGCAGAAACCGACGAGGCAGCAGGCCGATTCCTTGCTCTTCGAGCGGCCGCCCTACCGCCCCAGCATCTGGTCGATGAGCGTGTCGGCCAGCTTGTCCGCGTCGGCGCCAACGTCGCCGGACGCCAGTTTGAGGCGCGCGCGCTCGACGACCTCGCGGCGGATGTTCGGCGTCTCATCGGCGGCTTGAAGCGCCTCGTCCACCAAGCTCGTCTCTCGTGAGACGTGGATGCGGCCGCTGCGACGGTCCATCTCCACCTGCTGGACGCCGCACGCCGCGTCTTGATTGCTGTCCGCTCGCTCAGGTGACGACGATTCTGAGTTAGGGCGATAGCCCTCAATCTTCATAGCTGCTCCACGGTGCTCGCACTTCGAGGTCCGTGTCACATTAATCGTCATCGGCCGCGAGCACTTTAGCCCGACCGCCGCGGATCGATCACCTGTCGCTGATGCGCACACATGCAAGCGCGGTGCAGCGACGCGGCGGTCGCTGCTGGCGAAAATTACGGTGGCATTCGGCCGGCTATGCATCCCGCCTGGCGTCGTTGCTCCTCCTTCAAATATTCCCGGTATTCTCAGTCGTCGCGCCTAGCCAGCCGGGCGCCTTGCCCCCCTCGATGCGTCACCGTAATGATGGAACGCGGTACTTAGCGTCTGCCGCAACGAGGAGCGGAGGCGAGAAATCGCGAGCGACCGCAGTTGTGACACTCGCGACTCGCCGACCCCGATGACCTCACCAATTTCGGCCATCGTCAACTCTTCCTGGTAGTACAAGGCCAGCACCTGTCGCTCGCGTTCGGGCAGCTCTCGGATGGCAGAGGCAAGGTGCTGCTTGAGCTCTTCGCGATGTAACCGAGCCTCAGGCCCTTCGTCGGGATCGATGCAGATCTCGAGCAAGGATCCGCCGTCAGGGGCGGCAGTGTCGAGTTGGCGAAGCGCGCCGACCTCGAGGCTGCGAACCTGTTCGAGCGCGCGATCGTACTCCTGGGCCGACATCTCCATGGCTTCCGCAATCTCGTGCTCTTCTGGCTCACGACGGAGCTCATGCCGCAACTTTGCAATGGCCGAATCGATCGTCCGTCGAAGCTTACGAAGCGAGCGCGGCGCCCAGTCGAGATCGCGCAGCGCGTCGAGCATCGCGCCGTGAATCCGGCGGCGTGCAAAGGCTTCGAACGGAACGCCGGTCGACGGTTTGTAGCGTCCGGCGGCATCGATGAGGCCGATGATGCCGACGCTCATCAGATCGTTCATCTCGACCTGCGACGGCAGCCGCTGCGCCAAACGCTGCGCCATCGTCTTGACGAGCGTCACGTGCTCCATCACGAGCTCGTCGCGCACGGTATAGTCGTGCTGAGCAGCACGGGCGCGACCCACTGCTTTCAAGCCGTCGGGGAGCGGCGCTGTGCCGGTCGTCGTGCCTCCGACACCGCCAGTTGCATTCGTCCTCAATCGTTCCTCCTCCGCTGCCCCGCCGGATGCGGTGGCCGACGCGCCAGCAGATTGAGATTCCTCTGCTGGTGCGCCGTGTGCCTCTTCACAATCCAATTCCGGTACCACATCGTTGGTGAGCACGTTTTTGGGGCTGAGTGGTCTTCTTCGCCCGCGCTATCGCGGTTTTCAGCGCTCTTCGGCGGTGGCGGCCTCCCGCTCCGCTGCGCGAACCGACGCCTGAGCGACAGCCCACGCGCGCTTGGCCGCCCCTCCGACTGG
>JAIVJN010000041.1 GCA_020200025.1 Acidobacteriota bacterium
GATCCCGATCGCCGGAATGCCGATGGCGTGGGCAGGCGTAGCCAAGCGTGCGGAAGCCGTGAATCAACTCGATTGGCAGCCCGCGACATGCAACGTGCAGCAACTCATCTGATGTGCCTGCGCGTCATGTCTACTCCATCCGGAGGGTCGTCGCAGGATCGGTACGCGCGGCGCGACGGGCAGGCAACCAGCACCCCAGCGTGGTCGCGCCGCCCAGGGCGGCGAGGGCGCCAGCGATCGTCAGCGGATCCGTCGGGGAGACGCCGACCAGTTGCGACGCCACCAGTCGCGTGGCCATCAGGGCCAGACAGCCCCCCGCCACGACCCCTACTGCCAGCGGACGCACGGCGCGAGCCGCGACCCACCCCACGACCGCGCGTGGTGTCGCGCCCAAAGCGATGCGGACGCCAATCTCGCGGGTGCGTCGGCTGACGGCGTGGGCGACGACGGTGTAGAGACCCACGGAGGCCAGCGCCAACGCAACGGCCGCAAAGCCTCCGAGGACGACGGTCGTCTGGCGTTCGACGGCATACGCCCGGCCGAGTCGTTCACGCAGCGGCCAGAGGGCTGGGACCGGGAGATTGGGGTCTCGTGCGTAGACGACGGCGCGCAGCGCGCCGGCGATGGTCGCGTCGGCGTTCCGGCTGCGGGTGAACAGGAACATGTTCGCCTGGGGTTGCTGGGCGTACGGCAGGTAGACCATGGGTTCGAAGGATTGACGCGTCCGATCGTTCTGCCCGATGTTCGAGGTCACGCCGACGACCGTGACCCAGGGACCGCCAGTGGCCGGCGCGGTCGCGGCATTCAGCCGCAGCCGCTTGCCAATGGCGGACTGCCCGGGCCAGTGCGTGTCGACGAAACGTTGATTGACGAGGGCGACCGGTGGGGCGACGGAGCGATCCGCGTCGGTGAAGTCACGGCCCGCGAGCACGGAGGCTCTCAGCGTGCGGACGTAACCGGGACTGATGACACATGTCGCGATCGTTGAGGCGGGTGAAGCCGGTATCTGCTCCGGCAGCACATAGACCATGCGTGGCACCACCTCCGTCGGTGGCACCGCACCGAACCCGACTGCTTCGATCCCTGGAAGTGCGGCGACGCGATCGGCGAGGTCGCGGAAAAAGGCGACACGGGCATCCGCGCCGGGGTATCGATCGGGTGGGAGGTACAACGACGCCGTCCAGACGCCCTCGGTCACGACGCCGATGTCGGCGGTGGTCACCTGGCGGACGCTCCGAATCATCACGCCGGCACCGATCAACAGTAGCACCGCGAGTGCCATCTCTACGCTGACGAGCGCGTCCAGCACGCGCGTCCCTGTTCGGCTGCCCGTGACCGAGCGGGTTGTCTGACCGGTCAGTCCGGCGGCGTGCAGCCTGGTCAGGTACGCGGCGGTGGACACACCGGCCGTGACGCCCGTGATCACGGTGATGGCCGCCAAATATCCGAGAGTCCACTCGTCCACCTTCAGGTCGAGCACGCTTGTGTTAGGGGTGAGCCGGACGAGCCTCAGGGCCACGTGCGAGATCCACAGGCCGACGAGGCCACCCAGGCTCGACAGCACGAGTCCTTCCACGGCGTACTGTCGGACGAGGCGCCAGCGATCCGCGCCGAGCGCCAGACGGACCGCCATCTCGTGCGACCGCCCCATCGCCTCCAACACGAGGAGACCGGCCACGTTCGCGCACGCGATGAGCAACACGCACCCTACGGCGCCCCAGACCCCGACGTAGAGGCGACGCGCGTCCCGGCCGACGAACCACTCGTTGAAGGGGCTCGCCACGGGCCGCAGATCTCGATTGGTGGTTGGGTAGGCCTGGGCCAGTCGCTGCCCGATTTCCTCGAGCTCCTTCTGCGCGGCGTCGATTGACGAACCTTCCGCCAGACGCCCATAGGCGTAGCGTGCATAGGGGGTGTCGCGCCGCAGCGCCGCCGCAGTGGGAATGAGTGGTGTCCAGAGGTCCTGGTCGGCCGGGAACGTAAACCCGTCCGGCATGACGCCAATGATCGTCGTGGGCACGCCATCGAGGCGAATCGAGCGGCCAATGACCGCAGGGTCGGCGCCAAACCACTGTTGCCAGAGGGCATGGCGCAGGATGACGACCGGTTCGGCGCCGGGCACACTGTCTGCTTCCACGAAATCGCGACCGAAGCGCGGCGCAACGCCCAGCAGGCGAAACGTGTTCGGCGTCACTTCGGTTGTGAACACGGTGTCGGGCGCGTCGCGCTGATCGTTGAGCGTATGGAACACGCCGCGAACCAAGACGATGTCCTGAAAGGTGCGCGCTTGTGCCCGCCACTCGAGCACGTCCGGTACATAGATGCTGTTTCTGCTGGTGCTGATCTGCACCAGGCGCTCGTTCTGGTGAACGAACGCGAAACCCTTGAAGAGCGCCGCGTTGACGACCGCGAAGACCGCACCGTTGGCCCCGATGCCGACGGCCAGCATGATGACCGTCACCACCGTCTGGGTGGGCCGCCGCGACAGGCTTCGGATGGCCCAACGGAAATCGTCAACGAGGTGTGCGCAGAAGCGGATCATCGCGGGTCTTGGAAGGCGGTATGGGTCGTCGCCTGGTAGGAAGCAGAGAGCGGCGCCCAGCGGCGTTTTATCACAGCTCGCACAGATGCTGGCTTCACCCCAACGTCAAGACCCGGGCGTGACGTCCGAGTGCTGGTGCGGAGGAGTAGCTGATCGCGCGGTGCTAGTGCCTCGGGTCTGAGAAGCAGTCTGAAGCTCGCATTTTCTCTACGGTGCACGCCGTCGAGCGCGCCGCTTAACGTCCACGATCTTCAATCCACTCGCTTTCGCGACGGCCAACTTGCGATCGTCCGCCGAGACGAACGTAGTGCAGGGGGCGACGTGAGCGGCTGCGACGTGGAGCAGATCCAGACTGCGAGCCGGGAATTTAGCAGTGTGGAGCTTGGACAGGTCGCCGGTGCGGGCGAACAAACCATCTAGCCTCCAGCGAGATCGTCATCAGGCATTGGGTGTCGAGGTCCTCTTGAAGCTGTTCGAGGATGGCGCGGCACTCGTCTCTGGAAATCAAGCTACGCCCGACCAGTAGCTCGAACGCGTTCCGCACTTCCAGTTCGCCTGCGCTCGTTCGACCGCGCGGCAATCAGTTCGACCGTCGTTTGAGGGGTCCGCACGGACCGCTCCGGAGACGACGCCTACGCGGAGACCATGACGGACGTCAGCGCGATGACAGCGACTCCGGTCCGCAACACCGCACGACGTGCGAATCCGCTCTTCGTCATCGCTTGAGCAGCCCGATGACCAACGGCTCGATTCGCGGCCAGACGACCGCGGCGCCAAGGACGACCGTGGCGAATGTCATCGCGGACAGTGTCGCCCCGGCTGGCCATGCCTTGGATCTGGCGCTGGTGGCGGCAATCCATAGCCACGCGGCACCGACGATCACCGTGGCAACCGTGGTTGCCCACGAATACGCAGACGCCAACCACGCGAGAGCGCTGCCTGATGTCGCCAGCACCACGGCTGGGAGCGCAAACGGCAGGACACAACAGACACCACAGAGCACCGCGCCCGCGGCGGTCGCAATCGCCGCAGTGCAGGCCGTCCGCTCGGCACTCGGCAGCATGGGCAACATCCGTCCACTGTCCGTCATGACTCCTCGCGCTAACTACGAACGCCAAACAGGATGATGCCGGCGCCGACGAGCGCCACGATGGCACCGACCGTATCCCAGCGATCGGGACGGGCGCCTTCAATGGCCCACATCCAGCAAAGCGAAGACACGATGTAGACGCTTCCATACGCGGCGTAGGCGCGGCCAGCCGTACTCGTCTCGACTCGTGTCAGCAAGTACGCGAACGCGGTGAGGAAGGCTATTCCAGGCACAATCCACAGGACCGACTTTCCCAAACGCAGCCAAGCCCAGAAGGCGAAGCACCCGGCAATCTCGCCGAGCGCCGCGAGCACATAGACGACCGCCGTCATCATCGTGTCATGGTCACATCGGGTGTAGGGGTAAACTGTGCAAACAGTTCATCTGCAGCATCGCGGGCATGCTCCGGCGCGTGAATCGTGACGTGCACGCCCTGCGCGTCGTCTCGAATGTCGAGCGTCAAGAAGGCGCAGCAGTGTTGCTCGCCGGCGACCATCGCTCGCACACGCGCGGCAGCTTCTGGCGCGTAGTGCAAGGTCAGGTCGAGCCCCTGGCGCTCGTGCGCCCGAAGCGCCTCCTGTGTCAACGTCTGGATCAGCCCCAGCCTCTCCCGCAGATCTCCCGGCGAGAGGGTGCAGGCAATCGGCAGTGCTTTCAGCTCGCTCATCAGTGCCTCCCTGGATATTGCCGCCAAATTTCAACTGTAGTCCCTCAAGTGACTTGAGGTTCAAGGGTATTCTTGGAGACGGAGGCTTCTGGGCATGGCAACGTTGAAGATCGGCACCCTGGCCGAGCGGACGGGCACGAATCCGCCGACGATCCGCTACTACGAGGAGATCGGATTGGTGCAGCGGGCCGGCCGGGCGGCTGGCGGGCAGCGCATGTACGGCGAGGACGACGTCAAGGTGCTGACATTCATCCGTCGCTGCCGAGACCTGGGGTTCTCGATCGACCAAGTGCGATCGCTTGTGGCGCTCGCCAAAGACCGAAACCGATCGTGCATGGAAGCGCGCGACCTCGCCCAGGAGCATCTCGAGGCCGTGCAGGCGAAGCTGGCCGAACTGAAGGCGTTGGAACAGAGCATCGCCAGTTTCGTGACCTGCTGCGATCAGTCCTGTGCGGGCGGCCCTGGGCCAGACTGCGTGATTCTTGAGGAGCTCACGAGGGTCTCGGGCAGCCGCCGGCTGTAGCGTGATTTTACGGACATGTCGCCGTCGATCTGTCCTCCCCGGTTGTGTCGCCGCAACCGAGAGGGGAGAGACCGCATCGCAGAATATATTACCCAGTAGTCAGTTTGTAGGCGACTGCTTCGGGTCCGCGTGGTCTGGCGCGGTTGCGGATGAAAGCTCTCGCGCGATCCCTACTGCGCACGTCGTCGAGCACGGCGCTTGATGTCGACGCTCTTCAGGCCGCTCGCTTCCCCGACGGCCAACTGGCGATCGTCCGTCGAAACGATCCTTCGGGGCACGCGAGCTGAACGTTGCACGTGTGGGCACGAAGGCCGAGCCATCAGCGATCCTGGCCCTTCGCGACCGGGTTTCCCTCAGACCTCCACGTCTCCAAGCCCCCAAGAAGCGCCGTTGCCTCCAGGAAACCCAGCCGCCTGAGCTGCAGCGCCGCACGGGCGCTCGTTTCCTCTTGCGGTCACGTGCAGTAGGTGACGACCGGCTTGCCAAGCGCTCGCAACCGCTCCAACTCCTCGGCTATTCGATCGAGCGGTATGGAGATCGCGTCTGGGATGTGCGCCGATCGGTATTCGACGCCTGTGCGGACGTCGACAACGACGATTCGAGCCTGCTCGCGGAGCTCCTTGAAACGGTCAAGCGACACACGGAGGTCAGGGCTATTCAATGCCGCTGACTCAGCCGCCAGGTCCTCCGAGGGCCTCGGCGTGGCATGTGGCCCGGAGTTCCTGTCAGCACTCGGCGTCGTGCGATTCACGGCTTGTGGATCTGGAACAGCGACGAGCAGCGACATCGTCGAAGAGCCTTGGACCGTAAACGGATCCTCTGTGCGTGCAATCCGAAACCCTGCCTCGCGCACTTCGCTTTCAATAAAGGGCAGCGCAATTTCATGCTCTCGGATCTGTACGTCGCGCGATTCGTATCGTCGCTTCTCTGAGAGGGGCTCGATGATTACCAGTCGTCCGTCGGGTCTGAGCGCGCGACGCAGGTGTCCGAGCACTGCCTGGTGTGAGGGCATCTCATGATAGGCATTCATGATCACGGCGGCGTCGAGCGACGCCGGAGGCAGTTGCGGATCATCTGGCCTTCCGTGAATGACGGTGACGTTCGCGAGACCTTCTTCCTGCACGCGTGCCCGCAACCGATCGAGCACGGTTGGGTCGACATCGATTGCCATCACCCGCCCTTCTATTCCCACGGCGCGGGCCAGCCGCACTGTGAGAAAGCCGCCCCCAGCGCCTACGTCCGCCACCGTGGCGCCGGGCCGAACTCGCATCGCCTCGAAGATCTCCGGAACTCGTTGGTGCGCCTCGCGTGCCGCCTCTTGCTGCCGAGATGATTCCTCGCGGGGTGAAGAGGGCGCAGGGGGTTCCTGCGCCTGTCCGGCACCGGCTAGCAGCATCATCGCGACCAACAGGCACAGGCCAGCCGTGATTCGCTTCGACATATCGCCTCCGATCGTCAGAGTCACCGTGAATGCATCGTACAGAGCGGATTCGCGAGGGAGGTGAAGGTGGCGCAATTTGCACGTCAGGATTCGGTGAAGTTCACATGCTCCTGACAATTCTTTAACGTCCTGCGGACATGCGGAATTGAGTGCTCGGTCGTAGAATGAAGCATGCGCGAACCCGTCGACGCGCGACGGCGCATCCTTCGCGGATGGCACGGGCGTTCGGCCCTCATTGCCGCCGTGCTGCTTCTGACACTGACGGTCGCCGGCGCGCTGGCCTATCAGGCACAGTGGGCCGCTCGTTCGCACCGCACAACCGCTGAGAATGTGCTGCGCGATTACGCCGCATTTGCGAGTTCAGTGCTCGCACAACGTGCGCGCGGCGGGTTGAACGATGTCCTCGCGCCCCAGCTCACACGACTGGCAACATCGTGTCATGGGCGCGACCGTCCGCCGACCATTCGAGAATGGCTGCTGGCCAAAGACACGTGAGGAGCGAATTTAGCTGCGGTCCGCAGCATCTTCGCGGTCTCTCCAAACGGTGGCGACATTGTCACGAGTGGCAGTCCGCTGTCGGCGACGGTCCAGCATGCGCTCGGTGATGGCCTCGCACTGACGCGCGCGGGTCAGCTCTTAACGGGGCGCCCTATCCTGCGCATCGTCACGGATACGGAGCCGCGCGTCCTCGCGTGGCAAACACCCGATGGCCCGACGCGCAATCAGCCAATCGTCGGATTCGTCGCCGATGTGTCGTTCATCACCGGTGTGTTTGAGCGAATCGTGGAATCACCGCTGTTACCGCCGTCCCTCGGCACGGATACTCGGGACTTCCTCGGTATCAGCATCAGCACCGCTGACGGCCAACACGTGTTTGGGTTCTCCTCCGATTGGTCGTTGTATGCCAGCGAGTCCGTTCTCGAGGACGAACTGGGAGCGTTGCGACTCACCGTTGCGCTCTCGCCGGCGGCTGCCGACCGATTGATTATCGGGGGGCTTCCACAAAGTCGGCTTCCGGTGATCGCGGGCCTGATCGTGCTCACGGCCGCCTTAGTCTTCGTCGGGATCATCCAACTGCGACGGGAATACGAGCTGGCGCGCCTCCGCGCAGATTTCATTTCGGGGGTGTCGCACGAGCTGCGAACACCGCTCGCACAAATTCGGATGTTTGGCGAAACCCTGCTGCTCGGCCGAGTTCGTTCGGATGGCGAGCGCCAGCGTTCGCTGGCCATCATCGTGCAAGAGTCGCAACGGCTCACGCGCCTCATCGAGAACATCCTGCACTTCTCCCGTGCAGAACATGGTGCGGTGTCCCTGTCGCTCGTGTCTGTGAGGCTCGATGTGCTGTTGCACGACATTCTGGACGGGTTCGCGCCGTTGACACGGTCGAAGCGCGCGTCGATCACACGGCGGATTGAAGAAGAGGTGATGGTGCCAGTCGATGCTGGCGCGTTGCGGCAGATCATGCTCAATCTCCTCGACAACGCCGTGAAATACGGCCCTCCCGATCAGACCATCACGGTGTCTGCGGCACATGCACACGGTATGGTGACCATCGCCGTCGATGATCAGGGACCGGGCGTCGATGCGGAACACGCGTCTCAGATCTGGCGGCCGTTCTATCGAGTCGCTGCGCACGCACAAGAAGCCGGCGGCACCGGCATCGGACTGGCCATCGTGAAACAGCTCGTCGAGCTTCATCAGGGGCGGATCTCGGTCGAGCAGGCCGAGCCGGCCGGCGCTCGCTTCGTGGTCACATTGCCGGGCGCCACGCACGCGGAGCAGCCGAACCCGTGGCCCAAGGCTGTCGCCAGCATCTGATGTGAGACGGTCCCATGTGACTGTCGCAGCTGATCGTTCTATGAGTAGTGTGACGAGTCATCGGCGCTCGACAATCGCCCGAGTTCTCGTGCTCGAGGATAACGAGGATCTGGCGTTTGGGCTGCGCAACAATCTCGAGATTGAAGGATACGAGGTTGAATTGGCCACAGACGGCGCTGCTGGGCTCGCCCGCGTCCGAGCGTCCAGGCCCGATCTGGTCATCCTCGATCTGATGTTGCCCAGTCTCGATGGGTATCGCGTGCTTCGCGAGATGCGCGAAGACGATCTGATCATGCCGGTTCTAATCTTGACGGCTCGTGGCGAAGAGGCCGACAAGGTCTTTGGCTTCAGGTTGGGGGCGGACGACTACGTCACGAAGCCGTTTGGTGTGTTGGAGCTAATGGCTCGCGTTGACGCGCTGTTACGACGGAGCGCTGGTGGACGGTTCGGCGGTTCGGTACCCAGCCGTTTCGGTGACGTCGTGATTGATCCTGCAAGGCGAACGGTCCGCAAGCATCAACGAAGCATCGCGCTCACGGCGATGGAGTTCAACTTGTTGCTGGCGCTGCTCGAGCGTCGCGGAGCGGTGGCGTCGCGCCTTGAGCTGCTCACAGAGGTGTGGGGGCATGCCTCGCATGTTCTCACGCGCACCGTAGACACGCATGTGGCCGAACTTCGACGGAAGCTCGAAGATGATGCCGCGCGGCCGCAGCATATTCTGACCGTCAGGAAATCAGGATACCGACTGAAATTTGACGCTGATTAGATCAGAGACGAGCGGCTCATGAGTCGAGGAACGTGCGTGCGGCTCTGGCGATGGAAGCGAGCACATCGAGTCTGTAGGCATGTCCGCCGGTGTCGAACTGCTCGCCGGCATGGCCAACGCTGTTGCTGACCAACGCCACGACGCCGACATGCGCGCCCTTTGCGCGTGCAAAAGCAAAGAGCGATGCGGCTTGCATCTCCACGGCTAGAGCGCCCGACGCAGCCCAGGAGCGGAGCTGCTCATCGGTCTCCCGATGGGGCGCATCGGTCGTCCACACGCGGCCGCGGCGAACCGTTGACAGTGCTTCGAGCTCGCGTGCGAGATGTTCCGAAG
>JAIVJN010000279.1 GCA_020200025.1 Acidobacteriota bacterium
CGCGGATCGACGTGCGTCATCGCTCGTTGCCCCCGTCACTATTGGATTCGGGTAGATCGGACTACTTGACCGGAGCCGCGATCCACCACGTGATGCCATTCGGATCGACGATTTCCGCAACTCGATGGCCGTAGGGCTTGTCCTCGGGTGCGGTTCGGGATACCGCGCCGGCCTCAACCGCTCGCCGGTAGGTCACGTCGGCATCCTCGACCCAAACATACTGCGCGCCCCCAAGCGGCCTCCACTGTTCTCCGGCTTGGCCCAGCATGACGAGCGAATCCCCGGTGTTCACCTCGGCGTGCATGACGCCATTGTCTGGAGCTCGGTGGCAGATCACTTCAGTGCCGTTGAACGCCGATGTCGGGAACGATAGCTCCGCGTTCGCATCAGCGACGAGGAGATAAGGGGTCATGTGCGTGTCGCACGTTCGAGCGCGTAGTGACTCGCCGACTCGGGGACCCGTCTCCGGCTCGGTCGATCCGCTATCCGTGCGTGGCCGTAGTCGTCCTCTTTCTGGATTTTCAGCTGGTTCTTCGGCCAGGGATCGCTTTCTTCTGAGACAGTCGCGAACGAACTTTCAGCTACAACGGCCTGATTTACGAACGAGCGCCGCGCTTGGGCCGGCGGACGGTTCTCACCTTCCCGGTCCTTCCTCCACCGCAGAAGAACTGATCACCGCCATCGGACTCGAGCCCCGAGACGCCGACTCCGGGTGGCATCTCGAGCGTCTCCAGGACGTCTCCCGTTCGAGGATCGACTCGCCTCAACTCGCTCTCGTCACCTTCCCAGGTGCCGTGCCAGAGCTCGCCGTCGACCCAAGTGACACCAGTCACGAAGCGGTTCGACTCGATGGTGCGAAGAATCGCCCCCGTCTCGGGATCGACTTGATGGATCTTCCGGTCCCGATACTGCCCGACCCAGAGTGTCCCTTCGGCCCACGTGAGCCCCGAGTCACCGCCTCCACCGGGCGCCGGGATCGTGGCGAGGACTCGGCCGGTCTCCGGATCGATTTTCTGGATGCGATCCTCGGCGAGTTGGAACAGGTGCTGGCCGTCGAAGGCGGTTCCTGCATGTGCGGCGACATCGATCGAGCGTACCATCCTTCCGGTCGCAAGATCGACGGCGTTCAGCGTGTCTCTGGCAGCAAACCAGACGTGCTGACCGTCATAGGTGACGCCATGCACGTGGTCGACACCGGCAAAGGGCCCATATTCACGGACGATCTCGGCAATCTCGGTGGTCGTTCGACTCATGCTTCCAGCTTAGTCAATCGGCAGAGGAGCGGGGAGCAACAAAGTCGTCATGAATCCCGGCACGGGTGGGGTGACCCACCGCCGAGCGCGCCCACGACCGAATGACTGCGCCTTGCCCGCTGCTCCCAGTAAGTCGAGGGCCCGCTGCACAGTGCGCTGGCTCGTGCCGAGCGCAAGCGCAAGGGCCGAGCTCGACCACGCTTCACCGTCGGCGAGGAAAGCGAGCACGGTCGCGTGCTCCTCGTCAATCTCAGTGGGCCACGCCAGTACGACGACCTCGCGTGCGCGGCGTGGCGCGAGTGCAAATCCTCGCTTCGTCGCGGTCACGCTGGCCAGCGTCCCAAGCACGGTGCGAAGCCGCCCCACTTCGACTCGCAACCTCGCGCGATGTGATTCATCGGCGTGCTTGGCTCCGAATGCCCGCGCGACGAGCACTTCCCTGGACACGTCTCCGGGCCACGCTTCGGCCAGCGTGCGTGCGAGCGTGAACAACACCGGACGCCTTGCGAGCGAGATGACCGTGCGTGTGTGACGCACGATGTGACGGCACGCGTCCACGACGAATGCGTTCGACGCCAGCAACGTTTCGATTTCCTCGAGCAGGAGGAGTCGCTCTGCACCACTCGCAATCAGGCGCGCGGCGGGCGTGTTCAAGGCGAGGCGTGCACTCTCCACCTCCGCCGTCAGTGCAGGGATACCTGCATGACGCGCGGCGCGTTCGGCCCGGGCGAGCGCCGCCCGCGCCGCCTTCGTCCGGAGGCGTCGCATCGCGATCCCCGCGACCACCAGTTCGTGGGCGGTCATCGATGCGGGAGGAAATGGCGAGGGGTCAAGCTCGGCGAGCGTACGCTCTGCCTCAGCGAGGCGGCCGATAAGGAGAAGGCGCCGGGCCTCAAGGTACCGCGCATGCGCGGCGTTGATGCGGTCGCCGTGCGCCTGGAGCGTCGCCCGCGCGGCGTCCAGCGCCTTGGCCGGCCAGCCCAGGTCGCGCGAGACGCATGACCAGCACAACGAGACCAGACATGTTGCTACAGAACAAAGTTTGCCGTGAACCCGAGGAAAGGTCGAGATCGGCACCAAGGACGGCAAGACCAAGTGCGCTTCACGCACGTCGGGCTCGTGCCGGCGTACGAGTGCTACGCCGTGTGCGCGGACGCGCCTGGGGCTCGTACGTCCGGGGGAGTCTGCGCGACCTGATCACGACGGGCAAAGGTCGGCCAAACTCGATCGAAGGATCTCTGCGTATTGCAGACGCACGCCGCGCTCATCCGGGCACCGGTGAAGCGAAGGTCCTCGCGTGACAGGTTCGCGTTGACGAGGTTGGCATTCCAGAAGTCGACGTCGGTCTCCGCACGCGTTCATCACGACCAATCTTAACGTTGTAGTGCTTGCCGCACTCAACACGGTGGTCAGAGCCACCCAGTTCGTAGCTGTGGCCGGCATGCTGGGCGCAGCGCATCCGGAACGGCGAGGGAGACTTTCTCACGATACCCGCCGCGGAGCTCGCGCCCAGAAGCATCCGGGTTGCTGGCCTGTCGTGTGGCGCACTGGTGGAGTGAGGACGTCGCCCAATTCCACGGCGAAAGAGAGAAGAGCAATGACGAAACACATGACGGGAACACGTAAAGAGTGGCTCGCAGCGCGGCTCGAACTGCTCAAGGCGGAGAAGGAACACACGCGGCGCAGCGACGAGCTGGCGCAGCGGCGGCAGGCGCTGCCGTGGGTTCGTATCGACAAGGAGTATCGATTCGAGAGCGAGGAGGGAAGCGCCTCGCTCGCGGACCTTTTCCGAGGGCGCTCGCAGCTCCTTGTCTACCATTTCATGTTCGGGCCCGACTACACGGCGGGCTGTCCGACCTGCTCGACGATCGCGGATGGTTTCAACGGCTTCGCCGTGCACCTCGCCAACCATGACGTGATGCTGTGGGCGGTCTCGCGCGCGCCGCTCGCGAAGTTGCAGGCATACAAGCAGCGGATGGGCTGGAGCTTCCCGTGGGCGTCGTCGTTCGGGAGCGACTTCAACTACGACTACGGCGTGGCGTTCACCGAGGAACAGCAACAGTCGGGAGTCGTCCAGTACAACTTCCGTGCGATGAATACTCGCAGCGAGCTCGCCGATGCACAGACACGTCCCGTCTTTGGCACGGACGCGGCGACGGTTACGCGGGAGGCGCCGGGCATGAGCGCGTTCGCGCTCGAGGATGGTGTCGTCTACCACACCTACTCGGCGTACACGCGCGGACTCGACGCGTTGTGGGGCATGTACCAGTGGCTCGACCGCGCGCCACTCGGGCGCAACGAGACGATGGTTCGAGGACTCGGCAACCTCCGAGGCGCTGGCTGGTTCCGCCGCCACGACGAGTACGACAGAGCCTAAGCGGAGTCACGCGCGTCGACATGAACGATGACGCAGGAAGGGAGAACCGCGATGACGAAGCACAGAACCGGGACACGTGAAGAATGGCTCGCGGAGCGGCTACAGCTGCTCAAGGCGGAGAAGGAGCTCACGCGACTCAGCGACGAGGTGGCGCGGCAACGGCAGGAGCTGGCATGGGTTCGGATCGACAAGGAGTATCGACTTGAGACCGATGACGGCAGCGCCACGCTGGCGGACCTCTTCCAAGGGCGCTCGCAGCTGCTCGTCTATCACTTCATGTTCGGCTACGGATTCCGGCTCACCGACGAGCGCCGGGGATGCACCGGATGCTCCTTGATCGCCGATCACTTCGACGGTGCCATCCCCCACTTGAACGGCCGCGACATTACTCTCGTTTGTGCGTCGATCGCCCCATTGCAGGAGCTCCAGGACTACAAGCGGCAAATGGGCTGGCGATTCCCGTGGGTTTCGTCGCTCGGGAGCGACTTCAACTACGACTTCGGCGTCGCCTTCACCGAGGAGCAGCAGAGAAGAGGCGCCTACTACAACTTCCAACACGTCGACAAGGCCGAGCCGCAGAAGGAAGGTATGAGCGTCTTTGCGCTCCAGGACGGCGCTGTCCACCACGCCTACTCCACCTACGCCCGTGGTACCGAGGCCTTGATGGGGACCTACCGTTTCCTCGACCTCGCCCCGTGGGGCAGAAACGAGGACGTCGCGTTCCGCAATTCGTGGTGGCGCCGCCACGACGAGTATGACAAGCGCCCGGATTGGACGCCGAAGACGACCTGCTGCTGAGCACGCGACCCCATGGCTTCCGAGCGCGCGTCCCGGCAAGCGCTTCTTGGCGTCTCAGCGCTGCTCTTCGCTGCGAGTGCGACGGTGACCATCGTCTGGAGCCGATCCATGGCGGCAATGGGCGGAATGCCGATGCCCGGCGGCTGGACGATGTCGATGACGTGGATGCGGATGCCCGGACAAACGTGGCCCGGCGCCGCCGCGTCGTTCCTCGGTATGTGGGTCGTCATGATGGTGGCGATGATGCTGCCGTCCTTAGTGCCAATGCTCTCGCGTTATCGGCAGGCCGTCGCCAGAACAAGCGAGAGGCGCTTGGGTTTGCTTACCGCGCTCGTGGGCGTGGGGTACTTCTTCGTATGGACCGTGTTTGGAATGGCCGCCTTTCCGCTCGGCGTCGCCCTAGCGGAAGTGGAGATGCGGCAACCGGCGCTGGCGCGCGCCGTTCCGATCGCAGTCGGCGTGGTCGTCCTCATCGCCGGCGCGCTCCAGTTCACCGCGTGGAAGGGACATCACCTTGCCTGCTGCCGGCACATACCTGAGCACGGCCGAACGTTGCCGACCGACGCCGGCACCGCCTGGCGACATGGCCTGCGCCTCGGCCTCCACTGCAGCCGCTGCTGTGCCGGTCTGATAGCCATCCTCCTGGTTATCGGCGTCATGGACCTTCGCGCGATGGCCGTCGTGGCCGCAGCGATTACTGTCGAACGTCTCGCACCGGCCGGTAAGCGCGTCGCGCGCGCAATCGGCGCCGTCATCGTCGGAGCAGGGTTGATTCTGATCGCACGAGCAGCCGGGCTCGGATGACCCATCCGCATCGAGACACAAGAACTGCCTGGTGCCTCCGCCGCCTCGTGCGCCTCGGAATACACGCGGCTTGACCGGGCGAGACTCGCAGCCACCCTCGGTATCACCGGCAATGTGAACCTGCTTGGCGATCGCGTGCGCGATTTCGGTCTGCAAGCGCAGGATGTCGCCCGCGTCCCGCTCGTGGCATTCTGCCCACGCGTGGCTCTGATCAGACACTCGAATCAGCTGCGCCGTGATGCGTACTCGCCCGTCGGCGCGTCGGACGCTGCCTTCGAGCACATGGCACGGCGAGCTCTCGGCAACGGAATCGTCCCTTTCGTGGTGACTTTGTACCGCATCACGGACGTTCGAGCGATGACGCCCAAGCCGTCGGGGTGTAGGCGTCGGAGCTGCGCCAGCATCTCTTCGGTGAATCCGTCGGTGAAGTACTCCTGCTGAGGATCGCCGGCCAGATTCGCGAACGGCAATCCGTCGCCGCGCCGAGCCAGCGCGGCGGGATCGGCTTCAAGAAGGTCGGAGAGACGGCGGATCCGAAGGTGACTAACTGTCACCCACACCGATTCCGCGACACGTTCGCAGTGTCCCTCCTCCTGAAGGGTGTCGCGCTCGACAGCGTCTCGAAACTGCTCGGCCACAGCTCTATCAAGATCACGGAGCGGCACTACGCACCGTGGTGAAGGCACGGCACGAGCAGCTCGAAGCGGAGGTTCGCCGAATCTGGCTCTAGCGATTGAGCGTCGTCGCTCGCAGTCCGTGGATCTACTCTGGCGACTTATCTGGATTCGCCTACGCTTCCAACGGTTCGCTGCAGCCGGCCGACACAGTCCTGAGTCCCATGAACGCGGCCCACGTCAACGTGCGACTACCGGCGCGGTCCTCTGACGGCGTGACATTCCGCGGCTGACTTCGGGTCGGAGTGACAGTCGCAGTTCGGGTCGTTGCATTCGCCGTGACCTTGGTTGAGCATCGGCGCGAACTCCTCCGCGAACCGACGTGCGGCTTCCTTGCGACCCGTGTCGGTGAGGCGATACTCGGCGGTCTCGGCGTCGTGGGTCACGTCGCCGCGCGTGATCAGATCGCTGAGCGTCCGCGCCACATCGTCCCGCTCGTGCGTCAGGAAACGTGCCATCGCATCGAGCGTGGCGGCGCCACCAAACCCCTCGCCTTCGGTCCAGTAGAGCATCTCCAGCACTTCGTCCCGACGCGCAATCTCATCCCCTGAGTTGTTGGTCATGTCGTCACTCAATCAAGGAATTCACGTGATCGGCGGCCACGTCGACCGCCGCACGCACGTTGGCCGACAGCTCGGTGGTCAGATCGTCGACGTCCGCCGGTTCGCAGCCAACCAGAAACGTTTCGTGCGGCAGCGAGCCGAGAGCTTTCGCCACGGAGAGCGCCTGCGACGGGACCGCCAGGTGCATGTCGATGTCCCGCGCGTGATGCGCGCCGCCGCGGCCTTCGGTCAGGGCCGAAGGACTTTGCCCGCGACTACGGCTTCACCCCGCGCGCGTCCCTGTCGCCGAGCACCTCGATGGTGTCCTTGACCGACGCCTCGAGGGTGAATCCTTCAAACGTCATGAGCCTGTGCCCGGCCTGCTCCCACGTGAACGGATTGCCGTCGATGACGATAAGGCGATCGCAGGGTGTCAAGAGCTCTTGTGCGAGCGTCAGGCCGGCCGTCCCTACCTCGAGCAGTGTGACGTGAGCCTGCGGCCGACCCGAAGCTTCGATGCGCCGCAGCACCGCAATGCCGAACCCATCGTCTCCCCGCAGCTCGTTGCCGAAGGCCGCGACGACCACGCGCATCATTACTCCTAAGTGGACTCGGGTAGGCGACGCTTTCAGCGGGCTCGGCTGTCGGCTATGAATCGTGTTTGTGCCGAATGCCGAATGTCGATCGCCGCTGGCCGAGAGCCCCAGAATGCACGATCTCTCAACGCCTTCCTTGCCTAACGAGCGCCGGTCTCTACATCGAGGGCCACGCGAATGCGGCCCGCTTCTGTGGTCACCGGAAACACTTGTACACGGCCGTCGCCATTCATACGTCGACCCGAGCGGATGTCGTAGCGGCAGCCGTGCCAGGAACAGTGCACCTCTGTGCCTTCAAGCGTGCCGAGGTCGAGAGGCAGTGGACTGTCGCCGCACTGATTGCGGATCGCGTACACCTCGCCGCCAACCTGCGCGAACAGCAGGGACACGTCTCTTACCAGCGCCGCCCGCATCGTGCCCTCTGGCACCTCCTCGGCGCTCACGGCATCGTGATACACCGGACGATTAGCGCGTCGGAGCGCCGCGAGGGGAACCACGACGGAGGGCGGCGCTTGCTGATCGCGGTCGCGAAATTCGAGCTCTTGGAAGCCGATGAAGAACTCGCGAAGAGCGGTCTCGAGATCTGCCCGTATCCGAGGGAGCGACAAAGGATCGCGCCCCTCTTGATGCGACAGGTGCAGCCGCACGTATACCACTCCCCCAACAACCTCCTGAATCTCGACGTCGACGCCGTGCTCGTGCAAGTGGCCGCGAACCGTATCCAGCGCCTCTTCTGCCTGAAGGCGCCGATCTACCGCGATCAAGTCGTAGGACATCAAGAGCATGCGGATCGCCGGGTCGGCAATGAGCCGGTTGATCAACGTGTCGCCAGTCATTCCGTGGATGGCCTGGACAAGGTGCGTCAGGCCGGCGCGGTGCACCGCGTCGATCCCCTCGAGCAGGGTGGTCACCCTCTCTCGGACCGACGCGTCCGGGTGTGCCTGCAGATCGGCGATGGCCTGCTCGACCTCGGCGAGGACGTCGGGCACGGCCGCAGGCTCAGTGGATTGGTGAGCGGCCATCGGTGACCTGTTGGAAGACGACGCCGGTATGGCGAAGTCGCTCCGCGCCGAGCGAGCCCTGCGAAATGCTCTGCGCTATAGACGGCTCGAAGGCAAGCTGGGTGACCACGGCTCGCGCCTGCGCCAGCGCAGCCGCGACCGCCGGAGTCAGCTCGTCGCCAAACTCATGAGCGTCAGGCTCGAGCTCGAGGACGACGACCGCAGGCGGCAGGGCTTCGAAGTGGCGAGCGACGACGAGAGTGTTGTCGAGCGAGATGATCCCGGTTACAGCCTCGGTCACGGCTTCCTGGATGTTTTCCGCGCTCGGCAGCACGTTGTCCCACAGATACACGGACAAGGTGCCAGGAGCGCGACCCGGCCGCTGCAGAGCGCCGACGATGACGGCGAGATCGAAGCGGCGGTCCGTGGGCTCGTCCTGCAGGCGCTGCACGACGGCGATCGGGTTGTAGCTGATATCTTCCACAGCCACCCCAGGCGGCCAGCCATCTGTGTCGAGCGAGTCGACCAGCACGATGCCGAAGGAATGGTCGCGAAGGTTCCGATAACCGATGCCGCCGATCAGGACGCGTGTCATCCATCCAGCCCGCAAGCACAGGTATTCACTTCGCGCGTCACGACCGCACCGTCCGTGTGAATGTGAGTGGTGCAGGGCATGCACGGATCGAAGCTTCGCACGGTGCGTAAGACGTCGATGCCCTTGAACTCCTGTGGATCGTCAGTCTCCTCGAGCAGCGGCGTATTGAGCACCGCTTCCTCGTACGGGCCAGGTTGGCCCCAGCGATCGGTGGGCGACGCGTTCCACGTCGACGGCGTGATGATTTGATAGTTGGCCACGGCGCCCCGGTCCAGCACGAGATGGTGGGTGAGGTAACCGCGGCCTGCTCCCCAGAATCCAACGCCGAGCTGCTCGCCGCGTTGCGGGATCTCAAAGGGCGTGCTGGTTTGCGTGCGTCCCTCCTTGAGCTCTTCCATCGCGAATCGCCAGTTGATGAGCGCCGTGAGCGCGGTGAACGGAACGCAGTACGCCCGGGCGCGATTGCGCTCGAAGGCGTTCCACACCTCTGGGACGTGCCATTCCAGCTCCATCTCTGGGAGCGCGCCGCGCGGCACGAGAAACTTCATGGAATGCCCCGTCGACTCCATGAAGGGACTCTGATCGATCTTCTGCGCCATCGCGGTGTTGCAGAGCCTGGCATAGCAGCCCGCTTCCATCGCATAACGGTCCCAGCGCGGAGCCGTGTCCCAGGTGTACTTCTCCTTCCAGTTCTGCCCCTGTGGGCGCGGCTTGGTCACCTTGTTCCACGGGTGGTAGGGCGACAGCGGCTTACCAACGGGATCGGTCGGGAACCGTCGAGCGGCTCCTGTCCACTCGTCATAGAACGAGTGCTCGACGAACTCTTCCAGGCCCATGTTGATGGTATGCAGGTCCGTCGTGACCAGCTTGCCGTCGACAATCGCGCCGGGCGTGGCCCAGCGGCGATCGCCCCACGCACTCGCATTCTCGTAGGTGGCGTCGTAGGCGTCCTCGTGATCGAAGATACCGGTATCGATCATGTTCATCCGACGGGCGCCCACCTTCTTGTATTCGGCGTTCGCCGCATAGAAGAAGTCGGTCAGCTCGTCCCAAATTCGCGCGATCTTCTTGGAGTAGTCGAAGAACTGTGCCAGCCGCACGAACATCTCGTTCATTACGGTGAGGTCGACGGTCGAGCTCATCCCACCCGGGACGATGGTCTGCGGGTGCGGGTACTTCCCGCAGATCAGGACGTACGCCTCGCGCGCGACGCGGGTCATGTGCAGGGCCTCGAGATAGAGGTGCCCTGTGAGCGGATTCAGGTCGTCCATCAGATCGCCGACCATGGGATACCCATGCACATCCACGTACTGCGCCTCTGTCTTGCGAGCACGCGCCAGCAGCGACGGATTGGTCGGCCCGATGATGGCTGCGGAGTAGTCCGGCCCGGCGAGCAGATGAAGATGCAAGGGATTGTCGTACAAGAACTCGAGCGCGAGCGCGAGGTTTCGAATGGCGATGCCGAGTTTCGGCGGCCGACAGCCGATCGCCATCTCGGTGGCAAGGGCCGAGCAGGTCGAGTGCACGCCGCCGCACACCCCGCAGGCACGGCTCGTGATGAAGATGGCATCACGCGGATCCCGGCCAATCATGATCACTTCGTAGCCACGGAAGAGCGTTGCCATCGATCGGGCTTCGAGCACGCGGCGCTCTTTCAGATCGGCAACCGTATGGAGCGCCAGCGCTCCTGCGACGCGGGTAATCGGGTCGAAATCGAGCGACTTGATGTGCCCGTTACGGCGAACCAGCTCCTCGATCTTGTCCGCAGACAACTGCGTCGGTACGCCAACCGGGGGGGCTTCTCTGCTGGCTGTATAGGGGTCAGCGATACCCTGCTTGAGAAACGGCCGCCCATCCTTGTCGAACTCGACTGGCAGGTTTTTGAAGCACATGAATCGTTCCTACGTGTCAGTTCAAAGTGCGAAGTGCAAGGTGTAAAGTCCAAGCTCAAAGGTCTCGCCTCTGCTCTTTGAGCTTTGCATTTTGACCTTCGAATTAATCAAAGCCGGAACGCCTGGGCGGCGCGCCCGAGATGCTGGTCGGCCGCGCCGAGACCGCCGGCGAGCGCACTCAGCGCGAAGTTGATGGACACGAGCTTCTCTTCCACCGGGGCGGTGTGCCTCGCCGTCGCCTCCAGTGCGTCAGCGATGGCCGAGACACTGCGCCGAGTCTGCAACAACGCCATTGCCACCAACGCCAACGCGCCCGCAAGCACGACGACGACCAGCGCAACGATAATCACCGTGAGGGTCGTCAGCACAGTGCCTCCTTTATCAACTGAGGCGCGAGGCACGAGCCTCGAGCACGTTGGCGATGGTCTCGAGCTTCTGCGCGACGCCTCCCGCGGCGGCGAGGATCTCTGTGGCCAGCGAAATCGTCGTGTCGAGAGCCGGAACGGCCGACGTATTGGAAGCAATCGCCGCCGCCGGGGCGACAGCCCTCAGGCCGAGGCGTATCTTGGAGAGGTAGTTGACGGGCCTGAAGAAGCGTGTCGCAGGCCCGCCGATGCTCTCGAGCTCGCGAACAATGGCCCGGATGAACAGCGCCAGAGCAATGAACAGCGCCGCGACACCAATGAGTGTGATCCACATGAGCAGTACAAAGGCGTTCATCTCACCCCTCAGGTTCCGCCGTCGATGACGCACGCCGGGCAGTGCGGGCACGAGCCGGAGTGCTGCTCCACTGCCGCCACCGCACCGGCCGTGCGAACGGCTGAATCAAGAATGTGCGTCAGGAAGAAGTTCGTGCGCGCGAGAAGAGGAATGTGAATGGTGTTGTTGGCGACCTTCTGGCCGCTCGCCCAGATGGCGGCGGCCCCGACATGGATTTGCTTCGCGGTGCGGAGGATCAGCGTCAGCAAAAGCGCCACCACGCCCACCACCACGAAATAGATGACGAGGCTCGCGATCCAGACCTGTTGAACGGCGGCTTCCGTTGGCATGCTGTACCTATGGTCGCTTGACCGCCTGCCCTTCGAGCGCTCGGACGAGCGCGCCGCCCTTCTGCTCGATGGCTTCCACGGTCTGCAGAATCTGCTCAGCGACGTGATTCGTCGTCTGGAGCTCCCAGATCGGTTGCGTGTTCTTGCGTATCGTCTCGACGGCGTTCAAGGCCCGAATCGCTTCGGCGAGAATTCCACGCGCCGTCAAGAGAATGGTGATGAGCAGCCCCGCCGCGAGAAGCACGACGACGGTGGCGACGATGATCCACAGGCGCCAGGCAGCCCAGAGTTCTGCGTCGCTCATCGATCGTCTCCTCGGACCGCGCTGTCGTCCAGGTAGTCGCTTCTGACGCCCGGCCGATCGGCTCCCCACAGCCGGTCTTCTTGACCGGGCGGCCGTCCTGGTGCCTTGGCCCGGAAGTGCTGCCACTTCTGGTAGAAGAACTTGATGGCCTTGTCCATGACGGTCTGGTGCTGCACATGGGCCCAGCCGCTCGGCACGTGTCCCAGGACATCCCACCGATGCTCCCGACTAGCTTCACGGTTCGAGAGCCGGCGTAGGCGCCGCATCACGGTCCCGACGCCGTGCGATGCGAACGTCGACAATGTGGCACCCGGCGGGGTCTTGTAGAACGGCGCGAACTTGTCCGGAAAACCTGGCATGGTGCAGCCGATGCAGACGCCGCCAGCCTTCATGCACCCGCCCATGTGATTGATCGCGCCGCGTTTGACGATGTTGCAGTTGACGACCGGACCCCAGCACCCGAGCTCGACCAGACACTCGGGATCCCCATAGCGGCTGGCAAAGGTGCCCTCTTCGTAATAGCCCGCGCGCGTGCAGCCCTGGTGTACCGTTTCTTTGAAGAGCCACGCCGGCCGGCCGAGCTCGTCGAACGCGGGCAGCGGGCCAAGCCCTTGCAGGAACAGGAGGATCGCGAAGACCGTCTCGGTGAAGTTGTCGCCAACCGGGGCGCATCCTGGCACATTGATGACGGGCAATCCGAGAGCACTTCTGTAGTCGGCGCCTAGCAGATCCATCACGCTCATCGCGCCAGTGGGATTTCCTTCGGCCGATGGAATGCCGCCCCACGTCGCACAGGTGCCAATGGCGATTGTCGCCGCGGCGCCGGGCGCGAGTCGCGACAGCCACGTCGCCGTCGGCACCGGCTGACCATGACCGTCCGCGTCTTCGATGGCTTCGACGCCCATCGCCGAGAAGTAGCCGCCCGTGCGCTTGGCGATTCGCTCGTCCGCGACGGACCCTTCGTAAACGACCACATAGGGCTCGCCTTCGAGCTTCCCGTGCGAAGCGTCTTGAAACGATTTGACAAAATCCGCTCCGGCCTCCACCGACAGGACGGGGTGATGCAACAGCATCTTCGGCATCGCGGGCACGGTGCCGAGCAGCAGCCCCTCGATGCCCGGATTGGTGGCGCCCGCCACCGCGATCGTGCAGCCGTCACAGCTCATCCCGGCGAGCCAGTAGACGTGAATGTTCTTGATCGGCCCGAGCGGCAAGCGCTCCCGCTGCACCTTGGGCTGGGTCGCCTCGGTCGGGGGTTGCGTCGCCTTGATCGTTCCGGTGGCCGTTTCGGGCGCCATGGCTCGTACCTTTCGCCTTCGTTCAACAGATCCGCGGCAGTGGATCACCGACGAGCATATCCAGCACGCGCGAGCCGCCGGCCTCAGTCTTCAACAGCACCATATCCTGAGGGCCGTCGAGCACTTCTCCGATAATCGCCGCGGACCCGCCGTGCGGTGACGCTCGCATCGCACGCAGTGCGTCGTTGGCTTCCGCTGGCGGCACGATCGCCAGGAGCTTGCCTTCGTTGGCGATGTGCAACGGGTCGAGCCCCAACATCTCACATGCCGCTCGAACATCGCCGCGCACAGGGATCTGCCGTTCTGCTATCGCAATCGCGACACCAGCTTGCCGTGCCATCTCATTGAGGCTGGTCGCCACACCGCCGCGTGTGGGATCTTTGAAGGCGCGGGTCGTCGGCGCCGCCTCCAAGATGTCAGCCACCATCTGGTGAAGGGGTGCCGAGTCGCTACAAATATCGGCTTCGATCTCGAGCGCCTCACGCGCGAGCATCACCGCAATGCCGTGCTCGCCGATTGAGCCGCTCAGCAGCACCCGATCGCCGACACGCATCTTCATGGCGGACAACGACCGCCCTTCGGCAACCAGTCCAATGCCGCTCGTGTTGATGAACAATCGGTCGGCCTTGCCACGTGGGACGACCTTGGTATCGCCGGTCACGATCTTCACGCCGGCCGCATCGGCTGCGGCACCAACAGATCGCAGCACCGAGCGGAGCACGTCCATCTCGAGGCCTTCTTCCAGGATGAACGCCAATGACAAGCACACGGGCTGAGCACCAGCCGTCGCCAGGTCATTGATGGTGCCGTGGACGGCGAGGGACCCGATATCGCCACCAGGAAAAAACAGCGGGCTGACGACGTATGAATCCGTCGTGAACGCGACACGTCCGTGCCCAAGTCCGGACAACGACAAAACTGCACTGTCTTCGTCGGCCGTCGTTGCAAGGGCGCCGAGTGTTGGCAGGATCAAGCCTTCGATGAGACTGCGGCTGGCTCTGCCGCCGCTGCCATGACTGAGCGTGACCCGCTCGTCCCGAAAAGGCTCGCGCAGCCGTCGTGCCGCCCGTGCGCGATCGACGCGATCGATCTGTGCCGTCAAGGACGAGAGAGGAGCCGTCATGGCTCCAGGGGTGCCTCCACGCCGGCTTGCTTCATCAGCGAGTAGCGTCCGTAGGTAAAGTAGGCCGCACAGGCACCTTCTGGCGACACCATGCAGGTGCCGATCGGCCGGTCCGGAGTGCACGCGGTTCCGAATACCCGGCACTCCCAGGGTTTGATGACGCCCTTCAGCACCTCGCCACACTGACACGCCTTGGGATCGGTCACCCGCACACCGGGCACGCTGAATCGGACCTCCGCGTCCCAGTCGCCGAACTCCGGCCGTAGCTTGAGTGCGCTGTGTGAGATGAAGCCGAGCCCACGCCACTCGAAGTACGGGCGGAGCTCCATGGTCTGACCCAGCACGGCCAGCGCACCCGAGTTCCCGTTCCGTCGCACCACCCGAGCATATTGGTTCTCGACGGACGGTCGTCGCTCGTCGAGCTGCCGCAGGATCATCACGATCGACTGCAGGATGTCTGTGGGCTCGAATCCCGAGACCACCATCGGCAAGCCGTATCGCTCGGGCACGAACTCGAATGGTCGTAGGCCGATGATTGTGCTGACGTGCCCAGGGCCGATGAAGCCGCGCAACTGCATGCCCGGTGAATCGAGAATGGCCTTGATCGCCGGCACGATCGTGACGTGATTACAGAACACCGAGAAGTTGCGGATGCCCTCGGCTCGCGCGCGCAGCAGCGTCGCCGCTGTGGACGGCGCCGTCGTCTCGAATCCAATCGCAAAGAAGACGACCGGCCGCTCCGGATGCTGCCGGGCGAGCTTCAAGGCGTCGAGAGGCGAGTACACGAAGCGCACGTCGGCGCCTTCGGCCTTCGCGTCCAACAGGCTGCCTCGCGAGCCGGGCACGCGCATCATGTCGCCGAAGGTCGTGAAGATCACGTCAGGCTGACGCGCGATGGCAAGCGCATCGTCTATCCGGCCCATCGGGATGACGCAGACGGGGCAGCCCGGACCGTGAACGAGGTCGATCGACGCCGGGAGGAGATCTTCGAGACCGTGCTTGTAGATGGCGTGCGTGTGGCCACCACACACCTCCATGATCTTGACGATGCGACCCTCGGCGCGGCGTTCGATCTCCTTGACGAGCGGGCCAATCCATTCAGGCCGGCGGTACTCGTCGACGAAACGGAGCGGGGATTCAGTCACGCAGTTCCTCCTGCACGACCGAGAGGAGCGCGTGCCAGGTTGTCGCATGCACTTCTTGAATGCGTGGCAGATGTTCGCTCGGGACGGTGAAGCAGAAGTCGACTGAAGGCGAACGAGCGAGCGTGCCGCCGTCGCCGCCGCTCATCGCGATGGTCAGCAGACCTCGCGCCTTGGCCTCGTCCATGGCCACCACAACGTTGCGGGATACACCACTGGTCGAAAAGCCGAGCGCGATGTCGGGCGGTCGGGCGAAGGCGATGATCTGGCGTGAAAACACATGGTCGAAGCCGACGTCGTTCCCTATTGCGGTGAGAACCCCGACATCGTTGGTCAACGCCATCGCCGGCACTTGATACCACCCTGAGAGTGGCGGTGCGAGACAATCAGCCGCCGCATCTTGTGCATCGGTTGCGCTGCCACCGTTTCCAATTGCCAGCAGCTTGCCATGCCGTCGAATGCGTGAGGCAATGGCGCGGCCGGCCTCCACGATGACATCTCCCCACATCCGCTCGGATTGGGTGCGAAGCGCACAGACGTCGCGTGCTTTTTCGAGCGTGGAGGCCTGCGCCTCCGCGAGGAGATCGGTCTGTTGCTTCGCTTCTCCAGGTGGCGGGAGGTACGCCACGAGTTGCGCGTCATCGGTCTCGAAGAACACGTGCACCAGCTCCCAGAGCACGTGGTACAGCGTCTCCGAGACCTCCTGAACCACGAAGGGATTCGACTCATCGATGCCGAACTCGACCTCGGCGATCGCTTCAGGATCGGGACAACGTCCCCTGATGAGAATCGTCAGAAGGCCTCTCTCACGCGCCGCGGTCATTGCGGCGCGGATCGAGGGCTCGGTCGACGTGGCGCATATGCCGAGGACGATGTCGGAGGACTGCCCGAGCGTTTGAAGAGGGCCGGCAAACGAATGCTGTGGCACGCTGTGCGCGGAAGCCGTGAACACCCCGATGTCACTCGTCAGCGAGATGGCTGGTAGCGCACGTTTGCCGACGATGACCGGATGCACGAATTCGACGGCCACATGCTGGGCGTCACTGGCCTGTGCGCCCTCCCCCATCACTAGCAGGGTCCCGCCATGACTGAAGCGATCGGCCATGTGACGGCAGCACTCCGCCACACGCTGCGCTTCGGCGTCGAAGAAGCGGCCCGTGGCCGCGATACTTCGGGCAAAGTGTTCCTGCACGATCGGAGCAGCGCCAATGCCCATCATTCGATCTTGCTCTCGAAAAACTGTTCCATCTCCTGTTCGTAGGCGTCGCCCAGCTCTTCGAGAAACGCGATCGTGCGCTTGGCCTCTTCCTCGTCGATCTTGCTGATGGCGAACCCGACGTGGATCAGGACCCAGTCGCCAGTCTCGAGTCCCTCCGGGAGCAGAAGGCCAACGTGAACCGTTCGGCGCACGTTGGAGACGTCGACCTTTGCGAGCTGGCGAGCCTCGTCCACGAACTGGACGACGCGCCCCGGGATTCCTAAGCACATGCGCTGTGGCCCTCTTGTAGGCTGTTCGCGCTAACCATGCGCAGCGCCAGCAGGGCCTGCCCAAGCGACAGCCCTCCGTCATTGCACGGCACGCGGCGGTGCTGCAGCACCTCGAGATTGGCCGCCACGAGCGCGTGGACCGCGTACTGGCTCAGCAGCGCGTTCTGGAACACCCCGCCGGTCAATGCCACACGGTCGATTCCTGTCTGTCGAGCGATACGTGCGGCGACGCTGGTGATCATCGCTCCCACCGCCTCGTGAAACATCGCGGCGAGCTCGGCGCGGGGATGCCCCGCGACAACGTCGGCGGCAAGGTCTCGAATGACGGGCGCCGCATCGATCGTCCAGACGGCAGACGTGGTGTCGAGCTCGAAGCGGTAACGACGCGGCGCGGAGGCTCCCGCGATCGCTTCGAGCTCCATCGCCGCTTGACCTTCGAATTCTGACGTATCGCGCAGCCCGATAAGCGCCGCAACCGCGTCGAATAGGCGGCCCATACTGGACGTTGGTGCCGAGCAAATGCCGCGCGCCACCATCTGGCGCACCACGTCGAAGCGAGACGGCGTCAGCCGGGTGGCAAGTGCCTCGCTCAGCGGGCCGAGGCCTTTGCCGTACGCGGCCGTCAAGTGCGCGACCGCCATCCGCCAGGGTTCGCGTGCCGCCACGTCTCCGCCCGGCAGCGGGACATACGCGAGGTGTGCGGCACGCCGGCATTCGACGCCCTCAACGACCAAGAATTCCCCACCCCAGATCGCTCCGTCGGTGCCGAGGCCAGCACCGTCGAATGCGACACCGATGACCGGCTCGGTACATCGATGCTCTGCCATGCATGACAGCACATGCGCATGATGGTGCTGCACCGGGACGCGGCGGGCCGCCGGGAATTCCATCGCGAATCGGGTCGAGAGATAGTCCGGGTGCCGATCGTGCGCGATCACTTGGGGTGCGAGGTGCAGGAGGTCGCACATTTGCGAAACAGCATCCTCCAGCGCCTCGTAGGAAGCAACGCTTTCGAGATTACCAACGTGCTGCGACACGTACGCGTGGGCGCCTGAGACGACACAGAACGTGTTTTTCAAGTGTCCGCCGACGGCGAGCACTTCGGTCGACGCGTTCTCTGCAAGCACCAGGGGTGTGGGTGCGTGCCCGCGCCCGCGGCGCACCGGCGAGACCTGTTGCGCGGCAACGCGAACCACGCTGTCATCACACCGCACTTCTATGCGCCGGTCGTGCGTGACAAAAAAGTCAGCAACGTCCCCCAGCTCACGGAGAGCAGCGCATTCTTCGTACGCCATCGGCTCGTCGCGGCGATTGCCGCTGGTCATGACGAGCGGCCGGCCCATGTCGCCAAGCAACAGATGATGAATCGGCGTGTATGGCAGCAGCACGCCCAGCGTCGGAGATCCCGCAGCCACGTTCTCCGCAACCGCACGGTTGTTCACCGCACGCATGGTGATCTTCGC
>JAIVJN010000042.1 GCA_020200025.1 Acidobacteriota bacterium
CCGATATTCTCAGTCGTCGCGCCTTGCTCGCGGGGCGGGGTCCCCAGCGCGGCAGCCGTGCTGGGGTGCCGGGGCGTCTCACCGGTCTCGGTGCTCGCCGGGACTTTCACCACGGGCTGTTAGCCCTTGACCTGCCGCTGGGCATTCTCGGCGCGGCCGCTGCGTGGAGCGGCACGCTCGGCCGGCGGCCGCACATTATGCACCTTCGGCGGTCCGATCAGGTAGTTGGTGAAGTACTGCTGCCCGATGCCCCAAAGGTTGCTGACCATCCAGTAGATCACCAGACCGCTCGGAAAATTGAACGACATGAAGGTGAACATGAAGGGCATGACCATCATCACCTTCTGCTGCGTCGGGTCGGCGGTCGAGGGCGTCATTCGCTGCTGCCAGAACATGGTGGCGCCCATCAGCACCGGCGTGATGAACAACGGATCCGGTGCAGAGAGATCGTCGATCCAGCCGAGGAAATCGGCGCCCCTGATTTCGATCGCCTGCGAAAGCATCGCATAAAACGCGAACAGAAAGGGCATCGTCAGCAGCATCGGCACGCAGCCGCTCGCCGGGTTCACCCCCTTCGAGCGATAGAGCTCCATGACCTCTTGATTCATCTTCTGGCGCTCGGGATCGGTGATCTTGTACTGCGCGTATCGCTCCTGAATGGTCTTCATCTGCGGCTGCAGATCCTGCATCTTTCGCATCGACACCACGCTCTTGTGCCGCAGCGGCCACATCGCCAGGTTGATGAGGATCGTGAGGATGACGATCGACCATCCATAGTTGCCGACAAACCCGTTCACCCATTGCAGCGCGCCAAGCAGCGGCGCCGCCAGCCACGCGAACATGCCGAAGTAGATGACGCGCGTGAACTCGGGCGTCACCCCGCGCAACACATCGAACTGCTTGGGACCGATGAAGAAGCGAACGCCATCAGGGGCGGACGGGAAGGTGACCGACCAGGTGACGTAGCGCCCGGGGTCGGCGGCGGTGGCGGGCGGGAGCGATGCAGGGGAGTACTCCAGCCGCATGGGCCCTGGTGTGACCGTTGCCGCAACGAAATAGTGATCGTCGATGCCGGCAAAGGTGAACTGCCCGTCGTACACGGTCTGCGGAGTCATCGAGGTGGCGGCGATGCGCTCCACGGACCCCTCGCGCTCGAAGATCGCCTGCGCGTGGTAGAGATAGTTCGGCGAGAAGAAATTGCCGGGTGCCATCCGGGCGATCTCGTCCCCCAGACCGGGTCCCCACACGAGCGCCGGATTGAGCGCTTTCTCACCTTGGTCGACCGACGCGCTCACGCGCAGCAGGTAGGAACTGGGCTCGAACGTAAACCGTTTACGCGCCCGCAAGCCTCCGCTCAGCTCGACCTCGAACGTCAGATCGGCCGGGCTCGACCCGACGACCAGGGTCGAATCAGTCGCGCCACTGACCCGGTAAAGGGCGCTGTTCAATTGGGTGGTCGTCGCCTCGTCTCGAGCGCCGAGCGAGAACGGCAGGACCGGTGCGCCCGCCGGGACGAGGTCGAGCGGCTCGCCGGCCGATGTTCGATATTCCTTGAGCACCCAACTGACGAGCCGACCGCCACGGTTGGTGAAGACGGCTCGCACGAGTCCCGAGTCCACGGTGATGTTTCGCTCCTCCTGCTCGCCCACCACCACGTCGACCGGCGCCGGAGGCGGTAACGGCGCGCTCCCGTCTGCGGCCGCCGTCGTGGCGCCAGGCGACGCACCAGGCGTCTCCACCCGGGGCACCGCGTTCGGCGCAGGGACGTCGCCGGGCGGCGGCGGGAGAAGGAACGACTGGTACAGGAACAACACCAGGAAGGACAGGGAGATTGCGAGCAGAACGCGGCGTTCCATCGATGGGGCCTATGACAATTGCCGCGGGACGGGGTCGTAGCCCGAACCGCCAAGGGGGTGACAACGACTCAACCGTCTCGCGCCCAGTAAGGCGCCGCGGACGGCCCCGTGGCGAGCGATGGCCTCGGCGGTATAGTCCGCGCACGAGGGCACGAATCGACAACGCCCGGTGAACCACGGGGAAACGAGGTACTTATACGCTCGGATGAGGCCGAGAACGACGCGGGCGACGAAACCCGGACGGCGCACGTCCGTCGAGGAGGGCGCAGAATTCGGCCTCGAGACGGACATAGGGGACATCGAGCATTTCACGGCGCGGCACGACCACCACATCGATGCCGCCCGCGGGCTTATGGTGTCTGAAAACTTCTCGAATCAGACGTTTAGCGAGGTTTCTCTGCACCGAGCCGCCGAGCTTCCGTGTGGCGGCAATGCCCAGCCGAGGCCCCGTGCGGTCCGATCGCCGCGTGAAAACCGTCATCAGGGGCCCACTCGTCTTGCGTCCACGATCGTAGATCGCCACGAAGTCGGCCCGGCGTCGAAGGTGCTCGTCCGAGCGAAAGGCCCGGTCCATCCGTTGGTTGCCTGCGTACTGTGAGGGGCCGGTGCGCGCTCTACCGCTCGTCGGAGACGGTCAATCGCTTGCGGCCCTTGGCGCGGCGCCGCTTGAGCACGTGCTGACCGTCTTTGGTACGCATGCGCACCAGAAATCCGTGGGTTTTTTTCCGCCGACGGTTATTCGGCTGGAACGTGCGCACTCCCTTGGCCATCTATTCGCTTCCTCGTAGAATCTCTGATTGTAGCTGGCTCGCTTCAACCGTGTAAAGGGTGTTTGGGCGTGCTAGAGTGTGCATTCGCTCTCGGCAGACTTTCGCTCGCCGTGAGTTTTCCACAACTGTGGAAAAGGTTGTGGAAATTCCTAGACGATCTCGGTGATCTCGACTAGGTGGCCTGATTTTCCGGCCGTTCCGGAGCGACCGACCCTTCCGAAGGCTTACTGGACCGGCTTTCCCGAGGATCTGGATGTGACGCCCCAGTGACTGCCGTATGACGCCGGGGCGAAAGTCGCCGGTCACACGCGTCCATCTCAGCGGGCAGGCGATGTCGGCTACGAGCATCTGGGATCAGATCCTGAGTCGGATCGAAGCGAAGGTCGGTCCGCACAGCTTCCACACGTGGTTCAAACCCACCGCCCTGGTGAGTGACGATGGGCGGCTGCTTTCGGTGCGCGTGCCGAACGGGCTGTTTACCGAGTGGTTACCCAAGCACTACTCGGTGGTCCTGACCGAGGCGCTCACGGACGTGGGCCGGCCAGACGCCAGCATCCGGTTCCTCCCGGACACAGACCAGCCGGCCGCGGTCCCGCCGGCGGCGCCGCCGCCACGAGCGCCAGAGGACACGCCGGCCGCCAGCATCAACACACCCGCGGGTCTCAATCCGCGCTACACCTTCGATACCTTCATTGTCGGCCCGTCGAACCAATTCGCGCACGCCGCGTGCCGGGCCGTCGCCGAGGCCCCGTCACGCTCGTACAACCCGCTGTTCATCTACGGCGGTGTGGGTCTGGGCAAGACCCACTTGATGCACGCCATCGGCCACTACGTGCTCTTGCACGATCGCTCGTTGCGGCTCACCTACATCTCGTCCGAACGCTTCATGAACGAGATGATCAACGCCGTGCGCTACGACCGCATCATGGAGTTCCGCGAGCGCTACCGATCGGTCGACGTGCTGCTCGTGGACGATATTCAGTTCGTCTCCGGGAAGGAAGGCACGCAGAACGAGTTCTTCCACACCTTCAACGCGCTGCACGACGCGCAGAAGCAGATTGTCATCAGCAGCGACCGGCCGCCGCACGAGATTCCGGCGCTCGAGGAACGCCTGCGATCTCGCTTCGAGTGGGGGCTCATCGCCGACATCCAGTCCCCGGACATCGAGACGAAGATTGCCATTCTGAAGAAAAAGGCCGAAGGGGAGGCCGTTCCGCTCCCCGACAACGTGGCGATGTACATCGCCAGCCGCATCAAGTCGAATATTCGGGAGCTCGAGGGATCGTTGATCCGCTTGATCGCGTACGCCTCGTTGACCGGGCATTCGCTGTCGCTCGATCTCGCGCAGGAGGTGCTGCGCAATGTGCTCGACCACGAAGAACGCGCCGTCACCATCGAGCAGATACAGAAGTTCGTCGCCGAGTACTACCAGTTGAAGCTCGTCGACCTCAAGTCGCGCAACAACTCGAAGTCGATCGCGATGCCTCGCCAGGTGGCGATGTATTTGTGCAAGCAGCTCACGCACGCCTCGCTCCCCGAAATCGGCCGGAGCTTTGGCGGCAAGCACCACTCGACCGTCATCCACTCGATCAAGAAGGTGGAGGAGCTGCGCAAGCGGAACGACGAGTTCCATAATCTGTTGACGGGGTTCGTCGAATCGTTCAAGTGATCTATCCAACCTGGTTGCCACGGTTCGTGCCGTTCGTGGTCTTCGTGTTGTCTTCAGGTCGAGCTCGAAGCTCGAACCACGCCGAGTTTTCCACACCCCAGAAGGCTCATCTGTGGACGGCTGTGGAGGAGCGAAAGGGCCCTCCCGATGCCACAAACGACGCACGACTCGAAGACAGAAAAATTCACAGGATAATCTATTGAAAATCAAGAACTTATCGTCACGGTTGATTTTCTCCACAGCACCTTCTTCCTGTATAATTTAGTGTCTTCGCCCAGTACTCTCTTTTCCCTCTTGAGAGAGAGATTCCGGGCCCGCCAACCACGTCCGCTCGTGACAGAGCGCTGAGAGGCACCCTCACATGGAACTGGTCGCCAGGAAAGCTGATCTTGTGCGTGAACTGCAGTTCTTTCAGCAGATCGTCGAGCGCAAGAACACCATACCCATCCTGGCCAACGTGCTGCTCGAGACCAACGGCGATGGCCAACTGATGTTGCTGGCGACGGACTTGGAAGTGGCGCTGCGCAGCCGTTGTGAGGCGGCGGTCACGAATCCTGGCTCGGTCACGCTCCCCGCAAAGAAGCTTTACGAGGTTGTGAGGGCGCTGCCCGAGACAGACGTTCGCATCGAGACCGAAAAGGGCGGCACCGGCGTGAAGGTCTCGGCCGAGCGCTTCGAATCGCGCATGCCTACCCTGCCGCGCGAAGACTTTCCGAGTCTGCCGGAAGCGGCCGGGTCGCCGACGACGATCACGGGCGCCCCGCTGGCCCAGATGGTGGCAAAGACGCAGTTTGCCATCACCGGTGAAGACACGCGCTATTACCTGAACGGCGCGCTGTTCGTGCTGCGTGGCGACTCGATGACGCTGGTCGCGACCGACGGGCACCGTCTCGCACTCGTCAACGCTCGTCGCGAGCCAGCCGTGACGGGGGGAGATGAGGTCAAGGCGATTCTGCCGCGCAAGACGCTCGCCGAGCTGTCGCGTCTCCTCGCCGACGGTCACGCTGACGTCGACTACGAGCGTGGCGAGAATCACTTGTTCTTCGAGATCGGATCGCGGCTGCTCATCTCGCGGATGATCGACGGGCAATTTCCCGCCTACGAGAAGGTCGTGCCGAAAGGCAACGACAAGCACGTCGAGTTCGAATGCGATCGGTTGACGCAAGCCGTACGTCGTGTCGCGCTGCTGTCGAATGAGCGTTCGCGTGCGGTGAAGTTCGTGCTCGACAAAGGTAAAGTCGAAGTGACTTCGAGCAGCCCCGAGTTCGGCGAGGCGCGCGAGCCGCTGGCCGTCGACTATGCCGGGCCAGCGCTGACCATCTGCTTCAACGCGCAGTACGTCCTCGACTTTCTCGGCGTCGTCGATGCCGATGTCGTGGCGCTCGATTTGAAGGACGAGGTGAGTCAGGCGGTCATGCGGCCCGTCGGCGTCGAAGGCTACGACTACACCTACGTGATCATGCCCATGCGGGTGTGAAGCGGCATCCGTCGGACCGGTGGAATAGCACGCACGAAGGGCCGGGACTTCAGTGCCGGCCTGCGCGGCCGAGGCGGCAGCCTGGGCTCTCAGTGCACAACACAACATGTCTCACATAGAAGAAACCACGACCAGCCGGGCAGTCGAGGATTACGGCGCCGACAGCATCAAGGTCCTCGAGGGCCTCGAGGCGGTCCGCAAACGTCCGGCGATGTATATCGGGTCGACGGGGCCGACCGGGCTTCATCATCTCGTCTACGAAGTCGTTGACAACTCGATCGATGAGGCGCTGGCAGGGTTTTGTTCGGAAATCTCCGTCACGATTCACTTGGACAATTCCGTGACGGTCGTCGATGACGGGCGTGGCATTCCCGTGGACATGCACGAAAGCGGTCGCTCCGCGGCGGAAGTGGTGCTCACCGTTCTCCACGCCGGCGGCAAATTCGACAACAAGAGCTACAAAGTATCGGGCGGTCTCCACGGCGTCGGCATCTCGGTGGTCAACGCGCTGTCCGAGCGCCTCGAGCTCGAGATCTGGCGCAACGAGCAGGTCTATCAGCAGAGCTACGAGCGCGGCAAGCCCACCGGCGATCTCCTCGTCACCGGCACGACCAAGAAGCGCGGCACCAAGGTCACCTTCAAGCCCGACACCCAGGTCTTCGAGTCGACCGAGTTCAGCTTCGATACGCTGGCGCAACGCCTGCGCGAGCTCGCCTTTCTCAACGCCGGCGTTTTGGTATCGCTCGACGACGAGCGCGACGGCAAGAGCCACCGCTTCCACTACGACGGCGGCATCGTCTCCTTCGTCGAGCACTTGAACAAGAACAAGGGGATCGTCAACGAGAAGGCCATCTACATGCGCGGCGAGCGCGACGGCATCGATGCCGAGATCGCCTTGCAGTGGAATGACGGCTACAACCCGCAGGAGTTCTCGTTCGCCAACAACATCAACACGCAGGAAGGCGGCACGCACCTGTCGGGTTTTCGCTCGGCGCTCACCCGGACGGTCAACTTCTATGCGCAGCGCAACAATCTGACGAAGGACCTGAAGGACGCGACGATCAGCGGTGACGACATCCGCGAGGGAATGACGGCGGTCATCAGCGTCAAGATTCCGCAGCCCCAGTTCGAGGGCCAGACCAAGACGAAGCTTGGCAACACCGAGGTCAAGGGAATTGTCGAGGCGATCGTCAACGACAGGCTCGGCGCCTACCTCGAAGAGAATCCCGCGGTCGCCAAGCGCGTCGTGTCGAAAGCGGCCGATGCCGCTCGTGCGCGCGAAGCCGCCCGCAAGGCGCGCGATCTCGTGCGGCGCAAGGGCGCGCTCGATGGCAGCTCGCTGCCCGGCAAGCTCGCCGACTGTCAGGAGACCGATCCCGCACTGGCCGAGATCTACATCGTCGAAGGCGATTCGGCAGGCGGGTCGGCCAAACAGGGGCGCGACCGGCGGTTCCAAGCGATCCTGCCCATTCGCGGCAAGATCTTGAATGTGGAGAAAGCTCGCCTCGACAAGATGCTCAGCAGCGAGGAGATCAAGACCATGATCGCGGCGCTCGGCTGCGGCATCGGGACCGAAGACTTCGATCTGTCCAAGCTGCGCTATCACCGCGTCATCATCATGACGGACGCGGATGTCGACGGCTCGCACATCAGGACGCTGCTGCTGACGTTCTTCTACCGGCAGATGCCGGCGCTCATCGAGAACGGCCACATGTTCATCGCGCAGCCGCCCCTCTTTCGCGCGAAGCGCGGGCGTGTGGAAACCTACATCAAGGACGAGCGCGCGCTCGAAAGCTTCCTCGCGCACCGCGCGGTGGAATCCCGCTTGGTCAGGCTCGCCGACGGTCAGGAGTTGTTCGGCGAGACGCTCGAGCAGATGCTGCAAGCGATGATCGGCTATCAGAAGGTGATGCAGGCGGTCGAGCGTCGCGGTCATGGCAAGGACGTCGCCGAGGCCCTGCTCGACCGCGACGTGCGCGACAAGAGCTTCTTCGAGAATCGAACGGCGCTCGACGAACTGGCCGTGCAGCTCACCACGGACCTTCGCGACGTGACGTTGGTGCGCGACGAAGAGCACAACACGTGGACGCTGCGCATCGAGGATCGCTCCGGCGGCTACAGCCGAATCGATCACATCGGCATCGATTTCGTCACGTCCGGCGAGTATCGAACGCTCGCCTCGAGCTATGCAGACGTCCGCGACGTCATTCGTGCGATTCGCCAGGGGCCGATCGAAGTTCGCGTGCTCGCCGACGAGCCCGAGGCAGCCGATGAATCCGTGCAGGCCGAGGACGCACGGGCTCACGGGGAAGGCGACGAGGCGCTCACGTCCTTGCCGACGGAGGATGGGGCGCTGATCGAGGCGGTGCGACGGGCTGAAGCGGACGCCGAGGCGCAAGCCGGCGGACCGACGCCGGCGGCGTCGACGCCCGACAAGGGTGCCGTGGAGATGCGCTCTTCCGACCAGTTCGTCGAGTATTTCATCGCGCTCGGCCGTAAGGGGATCGCCGTGAACCGCTACAAGGGGCTCGGCGAGATGAATCCCGACACGCTGTGGGCGACCACGATGAATCCGGAAAGCCGAACGCTGCTCGAAGTGAAGGCCGAGGACCACACCGAAGCCGACCAGATGTTCACGACGCTCATGGGCGACCACGTGGAACCGCGCCGCAAGTTCATCGAAGAGAACGCCCTCGACGTCAGGAATCTCGATATCTGACGGTCGCCGGGCTGCGATGTCGAGACGAAACCGGGTTTCGTTTTACGAGAACGATCGAGCGCGAACCCGGTTTCGCTCCTCCCCATGAGCCGCCTGCCGATGCCTCCACCAGCGCAACATGACTAGCGAAATCCGCGTTCCCGTCAACATCGAAGACGAGATGCGTCGCTCGTATCTCGATTACGCGATGAGCGTGATCATCGGGCGAGCCCTCCCGGACGTGCGTGACGGCCTGAAGCCCGCGCACCGGCGCGTCCTGTTCGCGATGCGGCAAATGGGCCTCGCATCGAACCGTGCGCATCGCAAGTGCGCCAAGATTGTCGGCGAGGTCATCGGCAACTACCACCCGCACGGAGACCAGCCCGCCTACGACACCCTCGTCCGCCTCGCGCAGGATTTCAACATGCGCTATCTCCTGGTGGACGGGCAAGGGAACTTCGGATCCGTGGACGGCGATCCGCCGGCGGCCTATCGCTACACCGAAGCTCGCTTGATGGCGCTCGCCGAGGCGATGATGGGCGACCTCGACAAGGAGACCGTCGAGTTCACGCCCAACTTCGACGAGACCACGACCGAGCCCAGGGTGCTCCCCACCCCGTTTCCGAACCTGCTCGTCAACGGCTCGGCCTCGTGGGCCGAAGCGGCATTCACGAAGCCTACCTGACCGGCCGTGGCGCCATTCAGGTGCGCGCGAAAGCCGAGATCGAGCTCGCGAAAAAAGGCGATCGTCAGCAGATCGTCGTGTCCGAGATCCCCTATCAGGTCAACAAGGCACGGCTGCTCGAGCGCATCGCGGATCTGGTGCGCGAAAAGACCATCGAAGGCATCTCGGACTTACGCGACGAATCCGATCGCGACGGCCTGCGCATCGTCGTCGACCTCAAGCGCGGCGAGATGGGCGAAGTCGTCCTCAACAATCTCTACAAGCACACGCAGCTTCAACAGACCTTCGGCATCATCATGCTGGCCATCGTCGGCGGTCGGCCGCGGGTGCTCAACCTGCTCGAGGTCATCGAGCAGTTCATCGAGTTCCGCCGCGAAGTGGTGCGTCGGCGCACCGAGTTCGAGCTGCGCAAGGCGGAAGCCCGTCATCACATCCTGGCCGGCCTCAAGCTCGCACTCGATCACCTCGACGAAGTCATCACGCTGATTCGCCAATCCAAGAGCCCGCCGGAAGCGCGAGCCGGCCTCGTTGGCCGATTCGGGTTCACGACGATACAGGCGCAAGCGATTCTCGACATGCAATTGCAGCGCCTCACGGGCCTCGAACGACAGAAGATTCTCGACGAGCTTACCCAGTTGATGCAGCTCATCGATCGGCTGCGAGGTATCTTGGCCAACGAGCGGTTGCTCCTGCAGATCATCGTCGACGAGCTGCGCGGCGTGCAGGCGAAGTTCAGCGATGCGCGGCGCACCACCATTCTCGAGGCCGAAGGCGAGCTGCGCATCGAGGACCTCATCGCCGACGAAGACGTGGCCATTACCGTGACCGATACCGGCTACATCAAGCGCACGCCGATTGCGACGTATCGCAATCAGCGGCGCGGCGGGAAAGGGCGTATCGGCATGCGGACGCGCGAAGAGGATGTCGTCAACCACTTGTTCGTGGCGTCGACGCACGCGTACATGATGGTCTTTTCCGATCGTGGACGGGCGTACTGGCTGAAGGTCCACGAGATTCCGGACGTGGGGCCCGACGGCCGCGGCAAGGCGATCGCCAACCTCGTTCAGATGGAAGCCGGCGAGAAGATCGCGGCGATGATCGCCGTGCAGGAATTCGACGAGAGCCACTTCGTCGTCATGGGGACGTCTCAGGGTACGGTGAAGAAGACGGAGCTCTCCGCGTTCAGCAATCCGCGCGCCGGCGGCATCATCGCGATGGGCATCGAAGAGAACGACGCCGTGATAGCGGTCCAGCTCTCGGACGGCGACAGCGAGATCTTCATGGGCACCAGAGACGGTATGGCCATCCGGTTCCACGAGAACGACGTTCGCTCGATGGGCCGGACGGCGTACGGCGTGCGGGGCATCCACAATCGCGCTGGCGACGAAGTGGTCGCGATGCAGGTCGTCAAGCCCGGCGGGACGCTCCTGACCATCACGGAGAAGGGCTACGCCAAGCGCACCGACCTCGAGGAATACCGCGTGCAGAGCCGAGGCGGGCTCGGGCTCAAGAACATCGAGATCACCGACAAGAATGGCAAGGTCGCCGGTATCGCGCAGGTGCACGAGAACGAAGAGCTGCTCGTCATCACCGAACAAGGCAAGATCCTGCGGACGCCCGTCACTCAGATCCGCACCATCGGTCGCGCGACTCAGGGCGTGCGCGTGATGGAGCTCGACGGAGAGGACACGGTCGTCTCGGTCGCGCTGGTTGAAACCGAAGAAGAGTCGTAGTAGGCTCTGCCACGTTCATGAGGAGAATCGACGTGCACCGATCCAGAGTCCCCGCGACTTTGCTGATCGCGCTCCTGGTTGCTCCACTGGCCCTCCTCGAACTCGCGTGCTCCCGATCGTCGGAGCGGCAACTGCTCTCGCAATTTTTTCGGGCGGCTCGAGCGCGCGACAACACGACGCTCGCCATGATGGCGGCGGCGAGGTTCGAGCCTCGCGAGCAGGGCACGGTCGAGGAGTTCGAGATCGCCACGGTCGGTCCCGAACAGCGGACGCCAATCAACTTCAAGGCACTGCTCGAGGCAGAGGATCAAGCCCGAGCGCGGGAGGCCGACTTTGCAAAGCGCAAGAAGGTCTACCAGGATGCCAATCTTGCCGCGATCGAACAGATCCTCAAGCTCGAGCGCGATCCCAAGGCCAAGATCTCGGCCGATCAGTTGAAGATGAAGGCCGAATGGGACAAATGGCGCGAAGACACCGGCGTCCATGCGAAGGCGACGGCGGCAGCGCGGGCCGCCGCCTCGGCGCAGACCGGGATCGTCGAGGCCTCGCTGGCGCGGCCCGGACAGCCGCCGTTCCAGGCGGCACAGTTCGACGGAGAGCTGCGGACCAAGGCTGTGACCGTCAACGCCCAGGTGCGCAGCCCAGAAGGACAGGTGGCGCCCAAGACGATGGTGGTGACGTTGCAGCGGGCGGTCGGCAAGATGAATGGCCAATCGCGCGAGGGGCGATGGATCATCGCGAGGATCGACAGCGCGTAGAAACGAAACCGGGTTCGTTTCTACGCCATCTCGAGCTTCGCGAATTTCGCCCGTAAGGTCTTTTGACCTACAGACACGAAACGGACCACCAACTTGATGTCATCGTCGAGCTGTTCGACGGTCAGCACCGTGCCCACGCCAAAGTGGCCGTGGCGGACCTGTGCCCCTGGCCTGAAGGCCCCGGCGGCGGACTGATCTTCTTCCTCGTAGGAAAACGGTTCGACCTCTTCTCGCACCCGGTCCCGGCCCGAACGACCGCCGCCTGAGCGGTCGGTTCGTCGTCCGTACGGGTTCGCTCGGTACTCCCAGCCTCCGCGCGTGCCCTGGTACGGAGACGTGTAGGTCGAGACTTCCTGTTCGATGAGGTCGGGCGGAATCTCCTGGAGAAACCGCGACGGCTCGCTGCTCTGATACTCGCCGAACACCCGCCGCCGCGAGGCGCTCGTCAGTACGAGGCGCGAACGTGCCCGCGTGATGCCCACGTAACAGAGGCGGCGCTCTTCCTCCAGCTCCGCTTCGTCCTCGGCGGAGCGCGAGTGGGGGAACAGGCCTTCTTCGAGCCCGGCCAGCACGACAACGGGAAACTCCAAGCCCTTGGCCGAGTGCAGCGTCATGAGCAGGACACGCGCTTGTCGCTGACCCTGCTCCTTGTCGACATCCGAAAGCAGCGACAGGCGATCGACGAACGAGGCGAGCGACGGCTCGGGCCCACGCAGGTCCCCGGCTTCCTCGGCCACGTCCACTTGCTCGAGCGCATCCATCACACCCTTGCCGATTCCTCGGGCTGGAACATTGATGACGCGGCGCACCGCCAGGTCATCATGCGGATTGAGGACCAGTCGCATGTAGGCCAGGGCGTCCTTGATCTCCTTCCGCTCGTAGAAGCCGACGCCGCCGAGGACGACATACGCGATGCCAGCCTGGCGCAGCGCATCTTCAATCGCACGCGACTGCGCGTTGGTGCGATACAACACGGCCATCAGATGATCGACGTTCTCGGAGAGCGCCGTGCGCGCCACCCGCGTGATGAAGTCGGCCTCTTCGAGCTCGTCGGCACCGCGGAAGTAGGTGATCTTCGCGCCGCCCTTGCGATCCGTCCAGAGCGTCTTCTCTTTGCGGTTGCGGTTGTGACCGATGACGGCAGATGCCGCGTCGAGAATGACTTCAGTGGATCGATAGTTGCGCTCGAGCCGAACCGTGACGGCTTCGGGAAAGTCCCGCTCGAAATCGAGGATGTTGCGCGGGTCGGCGCCCCGCCATTTGTAGATCGACTGGTCGGGATCGCCCACCACGCACAAGTTTCGATGTCGCTCGGCGAGCTGCGTGACGAGCAGATACTGTGGGCGGTTGGTGTCCTGATACTCGTCGACCATGACGAAGCGAAACTTGCGCGAGTAGCGCTCTCTGAGCGCGGGACTCTGCTGGAAGAGGTCGACCGTCTTCAGCAGCAGGTCGTCGAAGTCGAGGGCACCGGCTTCGGCGAGCGACTGGCGATATCCCTCGAAGAGACGCCCGACCTCTTTGTCACGCGGGTTCCAACTGCTGGAGAAGGTGTCCGGACCCTCCATGCGGTTCTTCGCGTGGCTGATGCGCGAGAGTACCATGCGAGGCTGGTAGGCACTGTCATCGAGACCATACCGCTTGAGAAGCTGTTTGATGACCGCTTGCTGATCGGCCGAGTCGTAGATGACGAAATCCCGCGAGAGGCCGACGTTGTGGGCTTCGCGACGAAGGAGTCGCGCGCACAGCGCGTGGAACGTCGAGATCCACATACCGTCACCGACTTGGCGAGATTGCGTGGTTGGTCGACATCGCAGCCGCGTCTGACCGACACGTAGTAGGCGAGCAGTTGCAGCGGCACGGCGATGGCAATGGGCGCGAGCGATACCGGCATCGCAGGAATTGCCACGATCGAGTCCGTATCGCCGTCGAGGAGACGCCACAGCGTATCGTCGCCTGCCGTCGTGATGGCAATCACCGACCCACCGCGGGCCTTGGCCTCTTGAATATTGCCGAGCATCTTCTCGTAGACGTGATCGTTCGGCGCGATTGCCACAATGGGCATCCGCTCGTCGATGAGCGCAATCGGGCCGTGCTTCATCTCGCCGGCCGGATACCCCTCGGCGTGGATGTACGAGATCTCTTTCAGCTTGAGGGCGCCTTCGAGCGCGATCGGATAGTTGATCCCGCGGCCCAGATAGAGGAAGTCGGTACGGTTGTAGAACCGTCCCGCGATCTCTTCCACCTGACGGGCGAGCTTCAGCACGACTTCGAGCTGGTGCGGCAGCCGCAGCAGATCTGCGATCTGCGTCTTGCGTTCAGCCGTACTCAGCGTGCCCCGAACCTGGGCGAGGTAGAGCGCGAGCAGTTGAAGCGCCACCAGTTGACACGTGAAGGCCTTCGTCGACGCGACCCCGATCTCGGGCCCCGCGTGCGTATAGAGCGTGCCTTCTGATTCGCGCGTGGCCATGCTGCCGACGACATTGCAGATGGCCAAGCTGCGCGAGCCCTGGCCTTTCGCTTCTCGTAACGCGGCGAGCGTGTCCGCGGTCTCCCCAGACTGCGTGATCACCACCGTGAGCGTTCGCTCGTTCACGATCGGGCTGCGGTAACGAAACTCCGATCCGTAGTCGACTTCCGTCGGAATGCCGGCGTGCTGCTCGATGAGAAACTTTCCCACGAGCGCCGAGTGCCACGAGGTCCCACACGCGATGAGCAGCACCTTCTCGATGCCACGAAGGTCGTCATCGGTGAGCGCCGTATCGTCGAGAAAGATGCCGCCGGTCTCGAGCGACACGCGGCCGAGGATTGTTTCGCGCACGGCCGTCGGCTGCTCGAAGATCTCCTTGAGCATGAAGTGCTTGTAGCCCACCTTCTCGGCCATGACCGGGTCCCAGGTCACGCGCTGGGACGGCTTGTCGAGCGGTGTACCCTTCAAGTCGCTGTAAACGACGCCACAGCGCGTGACCGTTGCCATTTCGCGATCGCCGAGAAAGACGACGTTGCGCGTGTGCTGAAGGATGGCCGGAATATCTGAAGCGACGAAAAACTCTCCCTCGCCGAGCCCGATGACCACCGGCGGTCCGTTGCGCACGGCCACGATCTTCTCCGGGTCGTCGCTCGACAGCATCACGATGGCGAAGAGGCCGCGCAAGCGCTGCATGGCACGCAGCACCGCCGCCCCGAGGCCATCGTCTTTCCACTCACGCTCGACGAGGTGGGCGACGACTTCCGTGTCGGTCTCGGTGACGAACTTGTGCCCCTGGGACTGGAGCTCGCGCTTCAGTTCCAGATAGTTCTCGATGATGCCGTTGTGCACAACGACAATGCGGCCGGTGCAGTCGCGGTGAGGGTGCGCGTTCTCTTCCGTCGGGCGCCCGTGCGTCGCCCAGCGCGTATGTCCGAGCCCGTACAGACCGGAGAGCGGATCGCGCGCCACCACGTCCTCGAGGTTGGCCAGCTTTCCGGCGCTGCGACGGACGTCGACCGTTCCGTTCGAGACGACGGCGACGCCGGCGGAGTCGTAGCCACGATATTCGAGCCGCTTGAGGCCGTCGAGGAGGACCGGCACGACAGGTTTGGGACCGATGTAACCGATGATGCCGCACATAAATTGAGTTCAGAGTGCAAAGTTCAGAGTTCAAAGTGCAGAGTTCAAAGCCTGCCGCCTGCCGACAAAGGGCGCCATTCGCCGGAGCTCATTGAGCCCCACCCTTCCGACGCTTCGACACCCATCCCGCCTTGTTCTCCTGGCGTCCGCGTGCGATGGCGAGCGCGTCGGCCGGAACGTCCTCGGTGATGCACGAGGAGGCGGCGACATAGGCGCCCTTACCGATCGTCACGGGCGCGACCAGCGCCGAGTCGCTGCCGATGAAGACGCCGTCTTCGATGATCGTTTCGCTCTTGCGCAACCCGTCGTAGTTGCAGGTGATGGTGCCGGCGCCCACGTTCACGCCGCTCCCGATACGCGCATCGCCAAGATACGACAGATGATTGGCCTTGGATCCCGCGCCGAGCGCCGTCTTCTTCAACTCGACGAAATTGCCGACATGGGCCTGCTCGCCGACCGACGACTCGGGCCTGATATGCGCGAAGGGTCCAAGCATGGCCCCGTCCGCAATCGTCGAGCTGGTGATGATGGTGTGATTCTTCACGACCACCCGGTCGCCGATCGTGGAGTTGATGATGCGCGTCCCGGCATGGATTTCACATGCCGATCCGATCTTCGTCTTGCCTTCGAGAAACACACACGGATGGATCACCGTGTCGGCGCCGACCTCGACGTCGGCGTCAATGTAGGTGGTGGCCGGATCGACAAGGGTCACACCGGCCGCCATCAATTCTTCGTTGGTCTGTTGTCGTACCATCCTGCTGACCCCTGCAAGCTCACTGCGGCTGTTGATGCCGCGAATCTCGTTGGCGTCGTCGACGGTATAGGTCCCGACGGGCCGTCGTCGACGCCGGTAAATGGCCACGAGATCGGGCAGGTAATACTCGGCCTGCGCGTTTTCCACACCGACGGTCTTGAGCGCCTCGAAGAGCGGTCCCAACGCGAAGGCGTAGATGCCCGAATTGATCTCCTTGATCTCGCGCTGGGCCGGCGAGGCGTCACGCTCTTCGACGATGCGGGTGATCCGTCCCTGTGTGCGCACGATGCGACCGTAGCCATATGGGCGGTCCGCGATGGCCGTCAGCACGGTGGCGGCGGCGTCCTGGGCATCGTGGGCCGACAGGAGGCGCGCGAGCGTCCCGACGCCAAGCAGCGGCACGTCGCCAGAGAGCATGAGCACGGTGCCGCTACGCCCCCTGAGCACAGGTTCGGTCATCAGCAAGGCATGTCCGGTTCCGAGTTGGGGTTCCTGCACGACGAAGCCCAGGTCGGGGCGGTGGGCCAAGTGAGCGCG
>JAIVJN010000469.1 GCA_020200025.1 Acidobacteriota bacterium
ATGTAAGCGTAATGCGGTTGCCTGGTGCGATCGCGGCATCACTCGGATATGTCGTTGCCTCGAGGTGGGCCGTGGAGATCTTGGTCGCATTGACTGGTGCAGTTCCGACGCCGAGCTTCAACAGAAGGCTCGAGACCGTGTTGCGCTCGATGTAGAAGTCCTCGAAGAATCGGGACGACACGCGGCCCTGCCTGTCCAGCATGAACGTGCCAGGGAAGGGGATCCCGATCATTCGGGCGTTCGGATTGACGACAGACACGTACTTCTGAACTTCCGCTCTCACGGCAGGGTCGCTTGCACTTGGACCGAGTGCCATCTCAGGGACAGGGTTGAGGATTCCGTACCTCTTGATCGTTTCCGAGCCCGGGTCCGACAACAGCGGGAATGTGAGGCCGTGCTGGCGACTGAAGGCTGCAAGCACTTCTGGTGGGTCGTAGCTGATGACGGCGAGACCCAATCCCTGGTCCTGCAGCTCCCTCGCGCGACTTTGCAGCTCCACGAGCTGCGTCTTGCAGTACGGTCACCAATCCGCCGAACGGACGAATACCAGCATGGCGCCCTTGGGCCCCACGATCGACTGAAGCGTCTGCGTCCGCCCCGTCTGATCGCGGAGGCTGAAGTCTGGCACCCGCTCACCGACTTGGGGACCGAGCTTCGAAACGTCAATCTTCGACGCGTCTGATCGCGGGGACTGCTCGGCGTCCACGCCGAAACCTCCAAGGAATGGGCCGACCGCAATCACACACGCGACGATGAGAGTTCGCATAAACAGGTAGCTTACACGGGTCCGTTGAACCCGCGACTACCTGTTGCGGACTGTTTCTGCCGCAGCGCGCAACTGTGAATACGTCCACAGTACGCGTCTGTTCAAGGGCGACAACTGTGAGGACATTCACAGCTCTCGCAAAACTCCTGACCGACGCGTAACGCTGCAGCGTGTTCGAGGACTGGTAACAAGCGCGCGCAGATACCAACCTTACGCTCACGAAGGAGACGTCGCATGAAGAACTGGACCGTTGCAATGACATTGGCAATTCTTGTGTCGGCTGGCAGTATGCTCGTCGCTCAAAAGAGCGAGACCTGGGCTGGGAAGATCAGCGATTCATCGTGTGGCGCCTCCCATGATGCCATGACGGAACACGGCAAGAAGGGCACTGACAAGGACTGCACGCTCATGTGCGTCAAGAAGGGCGCGAAGTATGTGTTCGTGACCGGCGGTCAGGTGCGGCCGATCGCCAATCAGGACTTCAAGGATCTTCAGCAGTTCGCCGGCGACACCGTGCGGCTCACCGGGGAATTGAAGAACGACGCGATCACCGTGAGCAGGATCGAGAAGGCGCAATAGGAGGTGCCGGGCCCTGCGCCTGCCGCGTGGGCCCGCCCTGCTTCCTCAAGTGCATGTTGCGACCGCTCGGGTCGTGCGGGATACCGGCGCTACTTCTCGCGCCCCGTGGTCCCAACCGGCCCGAATGGCTTGTCGCGGTCGCCTTGATCGCCTTTGGCCACCTCGAACCGGAATCCCTCCAGGTATTCGTTCTTCTTGTTCTGCTTCATGAACGCCATCATCGAGTCGGCATAGAACTTCCGCGCGTCCTCGACAGACCGGCGTCCGGTGGCCACGTCATTGGCGAGATTGATCGCAAGGAAGTTGGCGTCTTCCTTGTCGCACCGCGCGGCGATCTCCCCCTTCGTACGCTCCAGAATGATGCTGCCGTCGTACTGGAGTAGTTCGTCCGCCTTATCGGGATCGATCTTGTAGTCGATCGCCTGGTACAAGGCGTCCTTGTGCGGCATCGGGAAATCGTGCGGGATCTCTTCATTGACCAGCACAGAATGTTTCCACGGACCGTTGTTGTGCCAGACCAGCGATTTGTCGTGACCTCTTGTGGCTGGCCGTACTTGGCGATCATCTTCTGCGCGACTTCTTTGGGCGTTGGCTTCCACGTCGCGATCACCTGATCCGCGCTCTGAGCGCCTTTCGCCGGTTGCTGAGCCGCACCTGACTGCGCGCTCAGAGCAGCGGCAAACGCCGCCGCGCTGATCATGCCCGCCACTGCGAGCCGAGGTGAACCTTTCATCGTGCCTCCTCCCATCCATGCGTGCAAGAACTGGGAACCTCGCGGCCTCGGAGACTGTGAACCCGCTCACAGTCTGCGCAAGAGTCGTTGACGCTGCGCCTCATTTACATGCCGGGCTCGCGCGATCCGGCTTGTGCGGTGCTGCTATCACTCGCTCACGCGCGAACCGGACCGAATGAAGCAATTCCGACGCGTGCGTACAGCGTTCCTACGACGGCGCCATAGACGATGTGCAGCACCATCTCGGCCATCACGCCCATCGTTCCCATGTTCGACATGAACG
>JAIVJN010000470.1 GCA_020200025.1 Acidobacteriota bacterium
GCGTGCTCACAGGGGGCGAGCCGCTGGGCAGCTTACGCGACATGCGGCTGTGGATGACGTATCTCCATCACCGGTGGGCCATCGAAGCGGGCATCCGCTACGTCGGCGGCATGTACCACCACATCGCGGTGAAGGGTGAGGCGCTGCCGGCGACCGAAATCGTTCCCGCCGCTCTGCAGCGCGACGTCCTGGCTCTCCTGATGGACATCGTCGAACCCGCCAACATGACGTTGTCGGAAGCACTCCTCGCGCAACTGACGCCACATCCCGGCAACAATCTCGAGGACCTCTCCGAGGATTATGTGTTCGACCATTTGAGAGCCGCCCGCATCCTCTCGGCGCTCGTGCTCGAGCCGTTACTCGAGCCGGAGCGCGCCGCGCGTCTCGTGGCACTGGCCGACCGGCAGCCCGGCGCGCTCACGTTGCCCGACGTCGTGCAGGCCATGTTGACGCGGACGTGGCTGGCGCCGCGAGACGCTGATGGCAAACACCGGTCGCTCCGCCGCGTGACGCAGCGGGTCGCTCTCGACTCGATGATGATTCTCGGCGCACATGCCAATGCGACGCCCGAGGCGCGGGCTTACGTGCTCGATCAGCTGGCGCGCCTGGCCACGTCTCTCGGCTCGCGTTCCGACGAGGATCCGCTGAGCGAAGCACACATCCGTCAGGCCGAGCGTGACATCGCTGCCTATTTCGAGAACCCGAAAGAGCGCGCGCCGAAGGCGACCGCCCCCGCATGGGGCGCCCGACCGCGGTCGCGATACCCCCTTCCGCCCGGACCGCCTCTCGGAGGCAGATAGAGCCATTACGGAATGTGGGAATGAGGAAATGGGGGAATGAGGAAATGGGCGAATGACGGAATGCGGGAATGCAGACGCGACTTCTGCTGTCTCGCATTCCTGCACTCCTTCAGTCCTTCATTCCCGCACTCCCGCACTCCCGCACTCCCTCATTCCCTCACTCCCTCACTCCCACATTCCCACATTCCCGCATTCCCTCATTCCTTCATTCCTTCATTGTGCCCATAGAATCAGTTCGTGCCCCGCTCTCACCTCCTCGCCGATCAGGCGTTCTCGCGCGCCGCTGGCGCTCCTCTGGTCGGCGGCAATACCGTGCTGATTCAGTGCGACGCCGAGGAGAGCTATCCTGCGTGGCTGCACGCCATCGCCGGGGCGCGGCGCTGGGTGCACTTCGAGTGCTACATCATCCACGGTGATGCCACGGGACATCGCTTCGCCGACGCGCTCATCGCCAAGGCGCGCGAAGGCGTCGCCGTTCGGGTCGTGTTCGATTGGCTGGGAGCGCTCGGCGCCACGCCGTGGACGTTCTGGCGCCGTCTGCGCAAGGCCGGCGTCGACGTGCGATCCTTCAATCCGCTGCGCTTCGATTCGCCGCTCGGCTGGCTGTCACGCGATCATCGCAAGATGCTCGCCGTGGACGGCACCGTGGCCTTCGTGACGGGATGTCGAAGACGCGTTCGCCTCGATCTGGGAGACCACCGGTGCACCGCTGCCGCCGCGGAGCGAGTGACACACGGGTCGGTCCGCGAGGTCGGCGATGTTGCCCTCCGTGTGATCGCCAGTGAGCCGGCGGCGGCCAGCGTCTTTCGCCTCGATCATCTCGTCACCGCGCTCGCGCGCCAACGGCTGTGGATTACGGACGCCTACTTCGTGCCGACCCCACCATATGTGCAGGCGCTCACCGCCGCCGCCAACGACGGCGTCGACGTACGCGTGCTCCTCCCGGGTGGATCGGATCTCATGCTCGTCAAGCCGCTGACAGAGGCGGGCTATCGGACGCTGCTCGAAGGCGGCGTTCGCATCTTCGAGTGGGATGGAACCATGGTGCACGCCAAGACGGCCGTGGCCGACGGCCGCTGGGCGCGCGTGGGCTCGAGCAACGCCAACGTGCAAAGTTGGCTCGGCAACTGGGAGCTCGACGTGGCCATCGAAGACGAGCGGGTCGGTGCGCGAATGGAGGAGATCTTCACTCGTGACCTCACGCGATCGACGGAGATCGTCTTGGGCGAAGGGGCGCGGCGTCTCGAACGCGCCTCTCACGTACCGCGGGCGACGCGGGCCAGGCGTGGCAGCCGCACGCGTGCCGCGAGAGCGGGCGTGCTGCGGTTGGGCCATACGTTTGGCGCGGCGTTGACGCGGCGACGCGGCTTGGGATCCGCCGAGGCCGGCGCGCTCCTCTACGGCGGGTTGCTCCTCGGCGCGCTCGCCGGCGTCGGTCTGAAGTGGCCGCGGGGGCTGGCGTGGCCGCTGGCGATCTTCGCGCTCTGGTTGGCGTTGAGCTGGCTGGTGCAGGCCGCGAAACTCTGGAAAGGAGGTCGATCGGGCAAAGAAAGCGGCTCCTCCCTTTGACCGGTCGGTGGCGTTCGTCTTCGACGGGCATTTTGCCGCCGGATTCCGCATGATAGGTCGAGCACGAGCGAAGCCGGCGAGGCAGGGGTGCTACACTATCGTGATCGATATCCCGCCGGAAAGCGGTCCTACGGACCCGGATCCGGCAGCAAGGGAGCCCAGCCATGAAGCCAGCCATTCATCCCGAGTACCACGAAGTCACCGCCCACTGCGCGTGCGGCGCCTCGTGGAGCACGCATTCGACCCGCAAAGACTTGCACCTGGAAATCTGCTCGAACTGCCACCCGTTCTTCACCGGTCGTCAGAAGCTCATCGACACCGAAGGGCGCGTCGATCGTTTCACCAAGAAGTTCGGCGCGCAGACCGTCGAGCAGCGCAAGACGGCCGAAAAAGCGGCGAAGGCGAAGAAGACGCGCAAGCCCGCCTGAGCGTGGCCTCGACCGAGCGTGCGGCGGACGTTTCGCGCCACCCCTCAGTCTTCGAGGACCATCATCAGACCGCCGCGCGCACGCGCCTGCTGCTTGCGCTCGAGGCGCCCGAGTCGGTGCTCGACGCTCGTCCGCCAGCGGCCTTGGCCCGACTCGGCGAGGAGCTCCAACGCGAGGTGGCGCGCGCGGCTCAGATCGCGAATGCGGTGTTCGAAATGAATCGCCAGCGCTTCGCGCGCCTCTCGTCGCAGTGCGGCGGGACAACCCGCTCGAGAACGACTTCGAGCGGCCGCGCATCGCCGTCGCGCACGAAGCGAAAGTAGCGCGACGGAATCTCGAAGCCAGGCACGTCGCCGACACGGAGAACCCCGGCAAGATGGCGCTCGAGAACGCTCAAGCGGCAGCACTCCTCGTCGACGGTTCGACGTCGCTCACCGTCGACCCTGAGCCTGCCGAATGGGTCGAGCGGAGGCGCGGCGATGGCGGGCCGTGCCCTCCATAAGCGCCGAGCCGGGTGCAGCATGTCGAGGTGCGGCGTGTCGCCGAGCGGAAAGCTCAGGCGGTGATAGAGATATCGCGTCTCGATGAGCGGCACGTCGAACGTTCGACCGTTGAACGTGACCAGGGTCTGCGGGGTCCGAGCCCACCCGCTGACCTCTGCCAGGAGCGCGCGCTCGTGCTCGAAGGCCGGCAGCAGGAACTGCTGCACGCGCAGCCCGCGGCCGTCGATGCTGGCACAGCCCACGAGAAAAGCTTGGGTACCCGCGCCGCCGGCAATCCCGGTCGTCTCCAGATCGAGGAAGGCCAGCGCCGGAGCTGTCGATCGGCCTACACCTCGCGCCGACGGCCATGCACGTTCGAGAACGCCCAAGGCGTCGGCACCGGACCCGAGACGATCGACGATCGTCCCGATGGTCGAGCGGCCGTACCGTGCATCGGGGGGATAAAAGCGCTCGACCAGAATGAACGCGCCTTCCGCTCGCTCGCGCCACTCGCCGCCGAGAAGAGCAGCGGCGCCCGGACCAGGGCCGCCGCCGGGGCGCGATGGACGGTGGACAGCCGAAGCCCCAGCATCAAATGTCGCTGGGCCACGGTCGAGCGGGCGCGGGCGGCGAGGTGATCGAGAAGTCGCAACGCCACCGCCTTCGCCTGGGGGCCCGTCTGTCCCACCGGTCCCACGCAAGTCGGACAACCGGTCTCACAGGGGCATTGGGCGATGAGCTGACGCGTCCGCTCCATGAGGTCGGCATGCATGCCGAACAACGGCTCGCTGAACCCGATGCCACCCGGATAGGCGTCGTAGAGGAAGACCCTGGGGGTATCTAGGGAACCTGGTTGGTCCCATACCTCATGAGACCAACCAGGTTCCTTCTCATGAGACCAACCAGGTTCCCTCGTTCCCGCATTCACCGACAACCCGACATCGTGCTGGTCGCACATCAGCAGCAGCGTCGCCACTTGTTTCATGGCGAAGGCCAGCGCAAAAGCGCCGTCGCGGCGATCGTCGCGCGAGTACGGCAGCGCACTCATCATGTCGCGCGGGATCTCCAACCAGTAGGAGGTGGTGTGCATCTGCTGTTCCGGTAGATCGAGATCGCCCGATCCCACATTCTCGTTCGTGTGGAAGCGAATCTTCTTGAAGCCGACGACACGCGACACGACATGAACCTCGCCGTGGCTGGCGACATCCTGCGCGTCAGCCGCGAACCGATCGAGAATCGTGACCCTCGTGTAATCGATGGCATCGGTGTAGTAATCGCAGTCGACCTGACGCACGTACGCCTTGCGTCCTTCGAAGTCCAGACGATCCACCTGATAGAGCCGCCCTTCGAGAAGATAAATCGCTTTCGGATGCAGCGTCGCAGGGCCGCTCGTGAAGCTCGTCTCGCCGATGACCGCCGATCCGCGCGTGGTGTCGATGACGACGAAGTTGTCGGAGGAGATCGATCGCAGGCTGACCGCATCCGCCGGATACGACTCGCTCGTCCAGTGCCACTGTCCCGCGCTCTCATCGTTCGATCCTCCGCCAGAACGATGGACGAGGCCAGACTCCTGCAAAATGGCCAGTACGTCCTGCACATCGACCCGGCCGAAGCGGTCGTCGGTGGCGAACGGCAGCTCGAACGCGGCGCATTTCACATGATCGACGAGAATGTGCAGGTTGTCGGGATTGACCAGCGCATGCTCGGGCGAGGCGTCGAAGAAGTACGACGGGTGGCGCACGACGAACTGATCGATCGGCGCGCTCGACCCCACCAGCACGGCGGCCGAGCGGGCGGCGCGGCGCCCCGCGCGACCCGCGCGTTGCCAGGTCGCCGCGATGGAGCCGGGGTAGCCGGCAAGCACCGCCACGTCCAATGCGCCGATGTCGATGCCGAGCTCGAGCGCGTTGGTCGCAACCACCCCTCGCACCAGGCCGTCACGTAGTCCCCGCTCGATCTCGCGACGTCGCAGCGGCAGATATCCTCCGCGATACCCGCGAATGCTCTCGGGCATCCCGGGCACGTCGGCGAAATCCTCTTTGAGATAGGTCGTCAGGATCTCGGTCGCGAGCCGGCTTTGCGCGAACACGATTACTTGAAGCTGGCGCCGAAGAAACTCGCCGGCCACTCGACGGGCCTCACTGAGATACGAGCGGCGGATGCCGAGCTCGCGATTGACCACCGGCGGATTGACGAACACGAAGAACTTCTCGCCCCGCGGCGCGCCGTTCTTTTCCACGTGGACGAAGGGCCGCTCGGCAAGGCGCTCGGCGAGCTCGGCAGGGTTGGCAATCGTCGCCGACGAGCAGATGAACTGCGGGTCGGAGCCGTAATGACGGCAGACGCGGTGCAAGCGGCGCAGAACGTTACACAGGTGACTGCCGAACACGCCGCGGTAGGCGTGCAGCTCGTCGATCACGACGAAGCGCAGGTTCTCGAACAGCTTCGCCCAACGCGGATGGTGCGGCAGGATGCCCGAGTGCAACATGTCGGGATTGCTGAGCACGACATGGGCGCGGGTTCTGATCGTTCGTCGGGCGTCTTGCGGCGTGTCGCCGTCGTAGGTATGAACGCCGATCTCGCCACCGCCGTGGTCCCCGAGGCGCCCGCCAAAATCGTGCAACTCGGCCATCTGGTCTTGCGCCAGGGCTTTGGTGGGAAAGAGATACAGCGCCCGCGTCGCCGGGTCGCCGAGAACCGCGTTCAACACCGGCAGGTTGTAGCAGAGCGTCTTTCCGGATGCCGTCGGCGTGGTGATCACGATGTGGCGACCGGCCGCGACGTGGGCGAACGCCTCTGCCTGGTGGATGTAGAGCTGACCGATTCCGCGCTGCTCGAGCACCGCGCGTAATCGCGGATCGAGCAGATCAGGAA
>JAIVJN010000043.1 GCA_020200025.1 Acidobacteriota bacterium
GAGCGCGTGAGAGTGTGGCTGGTTGAACCCGGTCCGCACTCCTCGGCCACGCCCGCGTACGACGAGCCCGCCGGTGGTCCTAACAGGTTGCTGAAAAACCCAGCAACCTGAAGGTGGAAGTCAAAGGCAGAAGTCAGAAAGCAAGATTCTCGAGGAAGTTTTACTTCTGACTTCCGACTTCTCACTTCAGGCTCGAGGCTTTTTCATCAGCCTGCTGAACTGGAGCTCGCTTGATCTGGGGCAGGACGCACCTTGACGATGCGCCAAACGCAGCCGTGGCCGGCCCTATGTAACCCCCCTCGAGTGAGCGACCGGAAAGGCTTGCAGTGGCCTCAACGGCTCGTGTCTCGCGCGAGATCGCGCAGCGCCAGAAGGTGCGCGCCCTCGACGGTGAGAACCGGCGCCGCGCCAACGCTCTCGAGCCATGCGACGAGGCGTGACCCCTCGCCATCTGTCCACGCGCCTTCGTGGACGATCACGTGGGTCGCTGGCGCGAGGGCCTCGAGCGCTGCTGCCGGTTGATCGAGCGGTGACGCCAGTGTTCGCTGCCGCGCGAGATAACTCGGCGGAAATATCCCGCTGTATCCGTTGAGTAGCCGCCGCCCATGTGTTGCGGCAAAGAACATGTAGCGCACCTCGTAGTACGGATCGCCAAACGGCAACTCCGCGATCACGGCGTCGGCGTCCAGGCCGCTAACGGCTCGGTAAATCTCGGGGAGACGCGGTGACGGTCGCAGGTATCCGGGCGGACTGGCAAGCCCAGGTGAGGGCAGTACCGTATTGACAGGCAACGCGGCCGGCCATGTCTGCCACAGAAAGACTCCGGTCATGATCAGCACGAGCAGTCGGCCCGCAAGCCCGACCTGACGCTCGAGAAATGCGGCGCCGGCCGCCGCAAGTAACGGCAGAAAAATCAGCACCAAGGCGGCGAATCGGGCGGCCACGCGCAGTCCCGAGAAGCCGGGCACGTGCTGGTGAAGGAGGGTGTAGATTCCCGGGACGTCGAGGGTGGCGCCGCCCGTCCTGACAACCGGACCAAGGGAGAGCCAGAACGCCAACGCGAGAAAAACGAAGAGGACGCCAATCATCGCGCGCTGCCGTCGCGGATTGCGGCACCCCGGAGTGAAGATCGGCTTGGCGAGGCGTTCTTCGTCGGCTGGGGCAGTTTCCGGAGCCTCACTCGGGCTCGGGGCCTTGACCAGGGCCACGAGCGCGAACATCGCGAGCGTGAGCGGCACGATCAAACCAGGCAACGCCGCCCGATAGTGATCGAGGGTCGCCGAGAAGCGAATGACTTCATCGATCGACCGCACGAACCCCAGCCGCCGCTGCATGTAAAGGTAGGGCAGCACGAACGGCACGGTGACGAGCGCCACAGAGACCGCGGCAACCGCCAGCCCAACCCAGTGGCGCCAACTTCCAAGCCGCTTGGTCCGCGCCAGCTCGACGACGGCGAACACGGCGACGAACGGCGCGCAGTACAGCATGTAGTAGCCGGCCGAGAGATTGAGGGCGACGATGGCCAGGCCGGCCCCCCACAGCGCCGAGGTCGAACCGTACGCGATGAAGCGGTGCAAACCGAGCAGCGCAAACGGCAGCCATTGAATGGACAGCACGTGCAGATGACCAAGCTCGTGGACGAGGCGGTACTCGTTGAACGCTGCGAAGACTCCTGCGGCCAGCGCCGCGACGACGCGACCCCACAGATCGCGGGCCAGCAGAAACGTACCGAGCCCGGTCAGCACGAAGGACGAAAGCAAGGCGAGGTTGTAGCAGAGGATCAGGTTCCCGGTCAGCCAGTACACCGGCAACACCTGGACGGCCTGCGCCACGAAATGCTCGGAGAGGGCGAGAGTGTTGGGCTCGGGATGGAAGATGGCAACGTGCCAGAGCCGGTCGAGCGCGTCGAAGTGGCCCAGCGCGACGGTGGTGAGGTGACGCGCCACCCAGCCCAGCACCGCCATCACGAACAACGGGTCGCCGTAGTCGCCCGGCACGCTGCCGCCGAGATCGCGCGTCACCGGCCACGCCATCGCCAGCGTGAGGCTTGCGAAGAGCGCCAGCGCGACGAGCGACGACGGGCGTGCACGGGCCCCAGTCACCTGCGTCCCTGCAGGCCCCGGCAGCAGGTGAATCATGCCGGCTTGCGCGCCACCACGAGCAGTGACATGCCGAACGATGGAGGCCGCCGTTCTTCGAGGCGAAGCATCGGCATGATCCAGTTGAACAGCGAGAGCTGAGCTTTCGGCAAGACGCGTCGCTTCAGCACGCGTGAGTTGAGCCACCAGCCCACGACCCCGATGCGATTGAGGAAGCGAATCTCCTCGATTTCGAAACCGGCCTCCCGAACGACGCGGTCGAGCTCTGCGCGCTCGTAACGGCGAAAATGGTGCAGGTGCACGTCGAGCGTGCCGTAGAGCGCCTTCAGAGACGGCACGAGCAGGACGAGACGTCCGCCTGGCGACAGCACCGAGGCAAAGTCCTGGAGCGCCGAACGGTCGTCCTCGATATGCTCGAGAACGTTGAGACAAACGATGGTGTCCAGTGACTCACGCTGCAGATCGGCGCGCGCTTCCGGCGTCAGCGGAAACTGGAAAGACGCAATGCGCACGTGACCGCGTTCGGCGAAGCGCGCGACGAGCTCGCGCACGTAGTGCGGTTCGATGTCCGACGCAACCACGCGCTCCCGATTGTCCACGAAGTAACGGGTCTGATTGCCGACGCCCGACCCGACTTCGAGGATGCGGCGGCCCAGGTGGCGCTCGAAGCGCTCGTGCAGCCACCGGTTGTAGGTCGAGAGCTGCGCCATCCGCCGAAGCGTGATGGTGCCAACGTCGTGCCTCGGCGCTTCCCACCGCCAGAACCGCAGGATCGTGTACACGGCCTTGAAGGCGTCCTTGAGGCCGATCTTCTTGCCTTCCTCGTAAGTGCGCCCGTGATACGAGATCGGCACCTCGTAGATGCGCGCGCGCATTCGTGCCACCTTGCACGTGATCTCGGGCTCGACGCCGAAGTCTCGCGATCGAAGGTCGAGCCGATCGGCAACGTCGCGCACGAAGACCTTATAACAGGTCTCCATATCGGTCAGGTTCAAGTCCGTGAAGGCGTTCGACAGCAGCGTCAGACAGCGGTTGCCGATCGAATGCCAGAAGTACAGCACGCGATGTCCTCGCGGCGACCCCAGGAACCGCGAGCCGTACACGACGTATGATGACAAAATCGCCCGTCGACTCCCGGATGCCCCTGGCGACCGCGGCGCCCTTGCCCTGGTTGTGCGGTTGAAGGAAGACGCGCACACGGCCGTCGCCGTTCAGCTCGCGCAGGATCTCGCGTGTCCCATCCGTCGAACCATCGTCGACGACGACAATTTCCTTCTGAATGGGCCCGAGATCGACGCTTTGTACTCTCGAGAGAATCTCTCGAATGGTCGCCCGCTCGTTGTAGCAGGGCACGACGACGCTCAGCTTCATCTAAAGAAGAAGTGTATCTCAGGGGCTGCCAGGCACGGGGCAGGCGAATGGCGAGGTGGCGTATAGCGGAGGAGAGCCGCCGGTCGGCTCTCGAGGAGGACTTCAGCGCGGCCGGTGCGTTTGCGCCGAAACGCGATGGCCGCGAGTGGCGTGAGCCACTGCCCTCGATGAAACCCTCTTCGAAGCCGACTGACGTGGGCCGAACGTCTAGTGGAGCGTATCAACGAAAAGTAAAGTGTTCGCCACCGGCCCTCACCGAAGGTCTCGAGCGTTCAGGCTTGCTGTTAGCCTGGCGTCACGGCACGCGCAGCACTTGGCCGCGGATTTCCCCGCCCGGATTGTTGTTGCTGTGGACGTTCAAGTACGTCTGGCCGCCGAGGAGCGACTGGATGAAATCGTCCCACGATCCAATGCCCTGATCGGTGCGCGGAATGAGGGCAGACGCGTTGGCCGTGCCGCTGAGCGTGTAGTCGTTGGAGATTTGCGGCGGCACGGTGATGTTGACGACGATCGGACCGGCGACGCCGACGCCTCCGACATGGAAGTGCGCCTGCTGCGTGCCACTCGGCATGTTGAACACCTGAATGTTCCAGGTCACATCCCGTGTTGCCGGGTTGTACGTGACGGTGGCCTGGCCGTGCGAGCCAGTGGTGACCTTGTTTGGCGCCTCTTCAGCGCCGTTCAGCGCTGCGGTGAGCTGAATGACCTGCGCCTGAGCCTGAGCGCTGCCGATGAGGAACAGGCCACCGGCCAATAGCATGACGAAACCACGTCGCATGGAGACTCCTTCCCGCCGAATTCAGAACACTGGCGCGGGGCGACGATAGCACATTGCGGGCCAGAGCGGAGTGGCGGCCGAGGCGATACGAAGGCCGCAAAAAGACGTCGGACGCGTGTGCGACATGGACAGCGCGATCGAATGGTGATTACGAAGCCCGAAAGAGCCTACGCCGGGCGTAATCGCGAAGGTGAGGAGGCGGTCATCCTCAGCGAACGCTGCCGAGATCGACCGAGATGCGCGCCAGGTCCTTCCCGGCTTCGCTGACGCCAACCACCACGAACGCTTTCGCGTCGAGGGTATTGCCGTCGAACACGGCGGCGACCCACGCGCCCATCAGCGGCTCGGCGCCGGGACCAATCGGCAGCGTCGGCGGGGGGAACGGGTAGAAGGGCGGCGCACTGGGCGACGGTACCGACTGCAAGCCGTACTTCGCGGTGATCTTTGCATTGGCTGGACGAATCTCTGGCCCTTCCTTCGGGATGATGCGCATCTCGTACGACGGAACGGTGGCGTAGGCATTCTGCGGGTGGAAATTCACATCCGCCACGATCTCGAGCGTGTTCCTGACCGGCCGAAGCAGGTCGCGTGCCTCTCGCGCGCCCCAGAGGTGATCCCCGAATCTCAGGCGATCTTCGGCGGCCAGGACGACGCGACGAAACTCTGTGACGAGCGAGATCGACGACAACGGGGCGGCGCCGCCCGTGAAGACGTAGCTGCGATGAAAGCCGCCCTTGTCTGCGTCACTGGCCCGTCGCGCGAATCGAATGGCATCGTCCACAGCCAAATCGTCGATGCCCCGCTCGAACGCGGAGGCACAGATCCCCGTCGCGAAGCCGGCGAGGAGGACACCGAGCCAGAGGCGGCACATCCTCAGATTGTACGCCCTTCGATCGGCGAAACGTGCGCTCAGTTCGTCTGCGGAATGCAGCTTGGGGAAACTACGTAACCAACCTTGAACTCGTATTGGGCGTACTTACGGCAGGGTGCCCGCTGCTGCGACGTCTGCCACGAGTCGACCGGATCGGTCGCGATCAACCGGGGCGAAGGCGGCGACGCGTTTGTCCACGTAATCGCCCCGCACAGAATGAAGAACGCGACGAGCAGACTCCACACGAACTCGAATCGCCTCATGATGCAGCCTTTGACGTCCGCAGCGCTTGGCCCGTCCGGTCTTGCCTCGCATCCTTAGTACGCGGGGCGCCGGCGCGTTGGCGTCCGTGGAGCAAGGCACGTTCCGGCTCCCACCACGCACAATCGTGCCAAAGTGGGCGACTACGAGTGTGACGAACGACGTTCGGCGTCCGCTCCTGGGACGGGCCGCGCCGTTCCGACGCACCGGCACCGGATGCGCCCGCGGGGGCAACGCGAAAGGGCCTCGCCTGCGTCAGGGCGGACGCGCGATACTTTCGCGTGCCTGTCACCGGCCTTCCCCGCACGTGGCTGCGCCTCGAAGGGCTGGCGGTTTTCGCGGCCAGCCTGGTGGCGTATGGTTGGCAACTCGGCGGCTGGGGAACCTTCGCGCTGCTGTTCCTGGCGCCCGATGTTTCGATGGCCGGCTACCTTCGCGGACCAGCGTTCGGCGCCCGGCTTTACAATCTCGCCCACAACTATGTGGGGCCACTCTTCCTGGCGATGTACGGCCTCTCGGTCGGGCGCGGCGATGTCATTCCCTACGCGCTCATCTGGAGCGCGCACATCGGATTGGATCGCATGCTCGGTCTCGGGCTGAAGTACGACACGGCGTTTCGAGAGACACACTTAGGATGAGTGCAAAGTGCAAGAGCTAGGTGCGACATGTGCGATAGGTACTCAGGTACGTGGGTGCGGGTGCGACGGGTGCTTGGGTGCGCCAGGTGCGGTACGCCAATTGGCTCGCGCGAAGGCATGGGTGCGCACGCGAGCCACGCCATGCCCGCACCCGTCGCACCCGCACCAAAGGTCCCTAGGCACCTACCGCACCCATCGCACTTTCCGTGCCCGTTTGCTGTCTGGCGTGTGCCGTGAGAATCATCTATGCAACTGACCAATCGAGTCGCGCTCGTCACCGGCAGTGCCCGGATCGGGGCACGCGTCGCCGTGGCGTTGGCCAAGCGCGGAGCCGACGTGGCGTTGGTCTTTCGGCGCTCGAGTGCTGAAGCGCAGGAAACCGCAGACGAGATCCGCGGGCTTGGGCGACGAGCCTTCCTTTTTTCGGCGGATCTCGCGCAGCCTGCCGAATGCGAACGAGTGGTCACGGCCGCCAGCGCAGAGGCCGGGCGTCTCGACGTCCTGGTGAACATGGCCTCGGTCTATCGACCGGTCCACTTCGAGGAGCTGACGTTCGCCGATTGGAACGCGGCGCTGGCGGTGGACCTCGACGCGACGTTCGCGTGTGCGCGCGCCGCCGCGCCACTCATGCGGCAGAGTGGCGGCGGGCGCATCATCAACTTCACCGATTGGGTTGCCGCCAGCCGCCGTCCGCGCTACAACGGCTACCTCGCGTATTACGTCGCCAAAGCCGGGGTCATCGCCCTCACCGAAGCGCTCGCGCTCGAGCTCGCGGCCGACGGCATCCTGGTGAACGCCGTGGCACCAGGCCCGATTCTGGCGCCGATCGGCACGACGGCTGAAGAGTCTGCCGCGGTCGAGCGTGCGACCCCTCTCGGTCGTTGGGGAGGGTCCGAGGAGATCGCCAAGACCGTGCTCTTTCTGGTCGAGACCGATTTCGTGACGGGCGAGACTCTCCGGGTGGACGGAGGACGGCACCTCAAGTAGCCGTCGCTCGATCGGCACCGACGTCATGCGCGCACGGCGAACCCGCCAGCGCACGCGGAACCCTGCTTCGTGACGTGGGGCTCAGCGCGCGCGCACGTGGTGCGGCGCGAGCACCGATCGCATCGATTCAAGAGCGCCAGACAGCTCCGCGCGCTCGCGACCGAAGCAAAAGCGCATGTGCCCTTCGCCGCTCGGGCCGAAGTCGGCGCCGGGAACGCAGCCGATGCGGCCCTGGGCGATGAGATGTTCGGCCATGCCCCACGACTGCGACGGTTGATCGGCCGAATCGGGCCTCCACGCCGGGTCGATGCGCACGAAGGCGTAGAACGCGGCGGCTGGAGGTGCGCCGCTGAAGATGCCTCCGGACGCTTCCGGCAGCCCCTCGTAAAAGAGGTCACGTCGCGCGCGCAGCTCGTCACGGAACTTGACGACGGCGTCTTGCGATCCTTCCAGCGCTCCGATGGCGCCGTACTGTGCGATCGAGGAGACATTGCTCGTCGTGTAGAGCACCACCTTGATCGCGCGCGCACGCACGGTCGGGTCTTTGATGGCGAGATAGCCGACGCGGACACCAGTGACCGCGTAGGTCTTGCTCATCGTGTAGACGGGGATCGTCCGCTCGTACATACCCGGCAGCGAAGCGATGCTCATGTGATGCCCGTCGAACACGATGTCTTCGTAAGCTTCGTCTGAAAAGACCCACAGGCTGCGCTCGCGAGCCATCGCGGCGATCCGCTCGAGGTCGCTCCGCGTCAGCAGGCCGCCGGTGGGATTGTTCGGCGAATTGATGTAAATCGCCTTGGTCTTGGGCGTGAGCGCCCGTTCCAGCTCGTCGAGGTTCCATCGCCACCCGTCGCTCTCATGAAGAGGCACGGCCACCGGTTCCCCGTGCGCGGCGCGGATCATGGCCATCGTCGGCGGCCATTCGGGATCGGGCACGATCACCTCGTCGCCCGGCTCGAGCAGCGCCTGGCAGGCGGCATACACGCCGTGTGTGCCGCCGTTGGTGATGAGAATCTCGTCATCACTCTCGACGGGAATGCCGTTACGTACACGGAGCTTCTCGGCGGCAAGCTGCCGCAGCCGAGGGACGCCGGTCGTCGGCAGATAGTGCGTCCGGTTCTCCTCGACGGCACGGATCATGGCCTGCTTCACGGTATCCGGCGCGTCGAAGCTGATATCCCCCTGGTCGAGACGAAAGGGATTGGCGACCGTATACATCATGTCGCGGATGCGGACGATACCGGAGAGCGGAATGGAGTCGAGGAAAGTGCCCATGGCGAAAGCCTATCAGTTCAGAGTGCAGAGTGAGAAAACGAAACCCGGTTTCGTCTTCTACCTTGCGACCATCATTCCGGCCCGGTCGAGAATGGCATTGAGTGTGGCGGCGGCTTTCTGGAGCGGAAGGTTGCTGATATAGAAGTGCCGCGCGCCGAGGCCGGCCAGCGTTCTGAGGGTCCGGGCGCAGATTTCCACGGACGTGGCGCCCGAGGCGAACTCGGCCTGGAGCGCGTCGACAGGCACCGGAAGGAACCGAGCGAGCATGGCCAGCGTGCGCGCGTTGCCGCTGCGATAGTAGAAGACGCCGAAGACGGCCGGGAGCGTCAGACCGCGCCGATTGCCTTCGTCGAGGAAACGCGCGACATGGTCGGCGGCGTGATGCGACACGACCTGCGTGAGATAAAAGTCAGCGGACACATCCGGGGCCAGCAGGTAGTCCACTTGACGCGCGGGATCGACGCTGGGATTGGCCCACCCGCCAAGCTCGAGCTGGTGATGACGTGCGCGAACGAGTTTTCGTAACTGCCAGGCGTGCTCGACCGCTCGAGCGCGGCCAACGTGCTTATCGCCGCCCAAGACGACGAGCGACTCGAAGCCGTGCTGCACGGCCTGATCGGCATATTCGAGGCAGAACTCGAGCGAGTGCTTCGCCGTGAGAAAGGGAATCACCCGGTTCCGCGTGACGCGCTCGCCGAGATTGGCCACCAGGTGGCGCAGGTTGTTCTCTTCCTGCGCGCCGACGGCGCTGTCGGTGACCAGCACGCGCACGTCCTGTCGCGTCAGCGACCGGATGGCGTGATACGTGTCGATCCAGGCGTCGATGCCCGCGGCCGACTCGAGCTCGGCGCGGGGCGGCCGAAGCTCCACCGTGATCGTTGCGCCGGTGTCGGTGCGAAGGTGCGAGAGAAAGGAAGACACCGATGGTGTTTCTTCTTATTTCTGAGGCTTCAACTTGTACCCGGCGGGCGGCGCAAACAAGTCGTCGGCGAGTGTACCAGTCTCGACCGATTGCACGGTGCTCGTCGACGACATGCCGCCCATCCTGCTCATGAGCGCCGCCATGGGTCCGCCGCCGCTCAACTTGATCTGCATTTCGGTCTCGTAGGCGACGCCGCCGGTCTCGGCAAACTTCCGGTACATCTCCGCCATCGTCTTCGCTTGGCCCGGCGAGGCCTTGGCGGCGCGCGGATCCGAGAAGATCCAGCCTCGCTCGAGGGCGGCCTTGTAGAACCCGGCGTAGTCTTCCGTGCCCGGCGCGCCTTTGACGATCCACACCGGCCCGGTGAGCACGACGTTCATGGTCATCTCTTTGTTGCCGCCGATGGCCGCCGGCACCGTCACTTCCATGTCATAGCCGGATGCCGTCTTGCCGGCAATCTCTTTGCTCTTGCCGTTCTCGGTGAGCGACGCTTTCATCTGCGACGCGTCGACGCTTTTCGACAGCTCTTCCCCGAACGCCTGCATGTCCCACACGTCGGCTTCTTTCTTCTTCGAGTCGAAGGCGTACATCTTCTGCGCCTCGAGATCGAATACCGTCGTCCGGATGGTATCGCCCGTGACCGTGTCGGTGCGCATCTTCATGCCCTTGATGAAGGTCGTGCCGTTCATCGTGCCCGAGAGCCCCAGACCCTTGCCGCTCGTCGTCTGCTTGATGGTGACATCGGCGAGGGCGGGTGAGGCCACGATCAGGGCGAGAAAGACCGTGGAAATCGTGCGCAACATGCGAGAGTGCCTCCTGTGAGCGGATCGGCTGAGAGCCACCGAAGTATACAATACGGATGCGCTGGCATCCTGTGTGTGGCAAGGACAGAAATGCCACACTCCTTCATTCCCACGCTACGAATTTCTGAGGGCGGCCCCAATTCCCGCCGCGCGCCCCGTCGCCCACGCCCAGGCGAAGTTGTGCCCGCCGATCGGGCCGAAGGCATCCAACAGCTCGCCACAGAGAAACAGCCCGGCACGCGCGGGGCATTCGAGCGTTCGCGGATCGATCTCGTCGAGGGCGATGCCGCCGCCCGTCACTTCTGCCTTTTTGTAACCTTCGTCGCCTGTCACGGGTAGGGCATAGGCCGTCAGGCGCTCGATGAGCGCGACCCGCTCTCTGCGCCGCAGCTCGGACGCGCGGCGGTCGAGCGGCATGTGACTCTCCGCGACGAGCGCGGCCGCGAGGCGCTGGGGAAGAACGCGAGCCACCACGCTCGTGACCAGACCGTTCGATGCGGCGATCGCTTGCTCCCACGAACGTGCATCCATCTCGCTCCATTGCACGCGCAATGCGGCGTCCTTGCCGGCACGGAGACTGCGCACAGCGGCGTGTGAGACGTCGAGGATAGCGGGTCCGCTATAGCCCCGATGGGTGAAGAGCAGTCCGCCACGGGCGTCCACCGAGCGGCCGTCCGCTCGTGCGCGCACGCGCGCGTGCGCCGAGACACCCGCCAGCGCCGCGTGACGGGCCGGCTCGGCGATGAGCGGCGTGAGCGCCGGATACGTGTCGTGTACCTTCAGGCCCAAGCTGGCGGACAGGCGGAGACCGGTTCCATCGCTGCCGGTCGCGGGAACCGACAATCCGCCCGTGGCCAGGATCACAGCGCGGGCCGTGTAGTCACCGCGCGACGTGCGAACCGTCCAGACGTCGCCCGCACCCTCGACGCCCGTGACCAGCGTCTCGAAGACAAGGGTCGCACCGAGTCGGCGGGCGTGGCCGACCAACCGATCGCGAACGTCTCGCGCGCGGTTCGAGACCGGGAACAACTTGCCGGTTTCGGCCTCGAGAGCGAGTGGGATTCCGAGGTCGTGTTCGAAGAACGTGCGTTGTCCATCGAGCGGCCACGAACGGAGCAACCCGCGCACAAGGTGGGGGGGCGAATCCGACACGAACCGATGGGGATCGATTGCGGAGGGCAGCACATTGCAGCGCCCGCCGCCGCTGATGAGAATCTTGCGGCCGCCATCCGCCGTTCGTTCGACGAGCGTGACGGCGGCACCGCGCTCGGAGGCTGCAATCGCCGCCATGAGCCCGGCAGCTCCGCCGCCCACGACGACAATCATCAGAGCATCATGCAATGAAGGAATGAAGGAATGAAGGAATGAGGGAATGAGGGAATGAGGGAATCAGGACTGTTCGAACGCGGACACTTCGTACGCGGCGGTGAACGGTCCCATGTCGCGGCGCCCGACCCGTCCTCAGACAATTCCCGTCTCCGAAGCCTTTCGTAGTGGGCATACACCTTGCGTGACCGGCGTCTCATGACGAGCAATCTGCGCTATGCCTGGCGCGCCATCTGGAAGAATCCGGCGACCACCATCGGCGCCATCTTGGCGCTGGCACTCGGCGTCGGCGCAACGAGTGCGGTGTTTGGCCTCGTCAACGCCGTGCTGCTCCGCCCGCTTCCCTACCCTCATGCCGACCGCCTCGTGGAACTCTACGGAAACGTCCAGCGGGAGCAGGTCGAACGCCGTGGCACGTCGTTCCCCGACTTCTTCGATTGGCGCGACGACAGCCGCTCGTTCGACGGCATGGCCTCATGGTTCACGGCCCAGGCGATTCTCTACGGTCCCGGTGAGCCCGAGAGCGTGCAAAGCGAGATCATTTCCGGGCCGTACTTCGCACTTCTCGGCGTCGAGCCCGTTGCCGGCCGCATGCTCGATCGGTCGGACGATGCTCCAGGCAGCGGCGAGCGCGGGGTCGTCATCAGCGAACGAGTGTGGGAGCGTCGTTTCGCGCGCAGTCGTGACGCGCTTGGTCGCGCGCTTCAGATCAACAACCGCGTCTACACCGTGGTCGGCGTGGCGCCAGCCGCATTTCGCGGACGATCCGACGCCGCGGAGCTGTGGGTGAATGCCGCTGCCGCCCTGAGCGCCACCGCGCTGCAGGACCGAGGCTCGCGCGGCTTCGCCGTGGTGGCGCGCCTGAAGTCGGGCACGTCGATCGAGGCCGCCCAGGC
>JAIVJN010000044.1 GCA_020200025.1 Acidobacteriota bacterium
ACGTCGAGCGGTTGGTGAACATCGCGCCGATGCTGCTGCGCCGGAGGATGTCGCGCTTCACGCGAACGACGCTGAAGTTGGTCGGCTCGGTAGCGGACGGATCGTCTTCACCCGTCTCGATGTCCATGACGCCAATGCCGTACTTCCCCGCCTTGCCGGTGAGCCGTGCGCCGGCCACGATCGGAATGATGCGATTGCGATTGAAACCGATACGACGGCTGTAGAAGAGATACGGCTGGATGCTTGTGCTCGGGACTGAGCTGGACTGCGCGGCGGTGACGCCACCACGGCCGAACTCGAAGATTCCCCTGCCCTCGAGGAAGAAATCGCGCTTCTCCGGGAAGAACAGGCTAAACCGCGTGAGGTTTACCTGTTGCTCATCGATCTCTACCTGTGCGAAGTCGGTGTTGTAGGTGAAGTCGGCAGTCAGGTTGGCGGTGAGACCGTACTTGACATCACCGCCGATGTCGCCCGTTACATCGTTGCGGACCGGAGGAGTTTTCAGCTCGTCCGTCGTGACGCGAGAAGTCACATACGGCTTGAGCTCGAGATTCTTGGCTGCCGGCGGCAGGTCGAGGCCGACTAGCGTAGCGCCAGCGGAGATGCGGCTGAAGGCCTGGGGACCGCCCAGGATCTGCGGGACCCTGGTCAGGTAGGCCCACTCGTTCTTCCGGCGTATTGATCGACGTAGTTGAATCCCCCACACTCGATTCGGGCCGGAACGATACCGCAACGACTTGAAGGGAATCGCCATCTCAACGGTCCAGCCGCCGACGAAGCGGCCGGTCTTCGACTTCCAAACTGGGTTCCAGTCCAGATTCGGGCTCCCTTCGTCGACAATGGAATAGTCGCCACGCGCGCCGAGCGGATTCGTGTAGAAGATGAACCCGCTGCGTCGGTCGTAAAACGTGTCAAAGCTCACGCCGAAGTGATCGTTCTGCTGCAGCTGCTTCGTGTCACGACGCAGCTCGTTCACAACCCACTCGTCCGGTGGCGCCGAGTCCCAGCACCGACAAGCAACGTAAATGGTCGTGTCGTCGTACATGACCCACATGTCGCTCCGTTCCGACTGCTCTGCTCCGTACGTGGGCACCGCTTGTATAAGCCCACCGAACGACTTCTCCTGCTGGTACACGTCTTCGTCAAGTGTCCCGTCGACTCGCAGGGGCGACGCCAGCTTGATTGCGCGGATGGTGACGTGTCCGGCACCATCGCGCGCAATCACATCTGGCGGAACGGGTGCGGGCGGCCCATCTATCGCCGCCGTTGACTGCTGCGCAAAGGCCAGCGCGGCTATCGACACATACGCTACGGACAGCACGAGAACGAGCTGCGGAGTCATCTGTTAGTGCCGCGCTCATTGCTTGCGGTAGTCCAGCGGCGGCTTGCGATCGGCCAAGCGTGATGTGTATTTGTAGTTGTTCCCGCGGGCTTGCTCGAACTCGGCGTGCGCTTTCGGGATGTGTGCGGGCTCGTTCAATAGGTCGATGGCGGTCAACGCCATCGTCTTGGCGGCCACGATCATCCCTTTTTGGCCTATCGACATGCCTCCCGCCGCAACCGCCTGCCAAGTGTGTGGTGGAGTTCCGGGTACCCATGTTGCGGTGTGTACCTGCACGGTAGGGACGCGCCAGCTCACATCCCCTAGATCGGTCGACCCGCCACCGACACCCACCCGCGCCGGGAACACTTGGCTCGACCTGTCGAGCGCCGGAAGCGGACCGTCAAGCGATTTCCGCAGCGTTTCAGCGAATGCGCGTTCATCCGGCGTGTACGTGAAGCCGCCCACCTGCTCCAGACGAGCCTGCATCAGCGACGACAGATACATGTTGGGAAGCACGTTCCACACGGCTCCTGTAACTTCCACCTCCATCTTCGTGTCGGTTCCGAGGGCGGCGCCGCGCCCAGCGTTGACAAGGCGATCCCAGATGCCGTCGAGGATACGCATGTCGTTATGGCGTACCCAGTGTTCCGCCTCCGCAAAGGCAGGGACTACGTTGGGGGTACCCCCGCCGTTCGTGATCGCATAGTGCATCCGGGTGTCGGACGGCACGTGTTCCCGCATCATGTTGACCATGTAGTCCATGGCCTCGACTGCGTCGAGCGCCGATCGGGCGCGCTCAGGTGCGCCGGAGGCGTGTGCGGCTATGCCGTGAAACCTGACTTTCCCGCTGACCACCGCCAAGGAACTCGATGCGTTGACAAAGTTCTGATCGTAGGGATGCCACGTGACCACTGCATCGACGTCGTCGAAGAGCCCTGCGCGGAGCATGTAGACCTTGCCAGCTCCTCCTTCTTCCGCCGGCGCGCCCAGAAACTTGATCGTCCCACCGTGCCTCGTCCCGCTCATCCGCTCTTTGACCGCGATGGCGGCTGCCGCCGACCCGGTGCCAAGCAGGTGGTGTCCACAGCCGTGACCTGGGGCGTTGTCCGAGATCGGCGCGCGCTCGGCCGCCGCCGCTTGCGACAAGCCAGGGAGCGCGTCGAATTCACCGACGATCCCAATGACCGGCTTGCCGCTGCCCCACACGGCCACGAACGCCGTGGGAATCTCGGCGACTCCGCCGGTGACGTTGAAGCCAGCGGTTCTTAGCTGGGCCTGTAACAGCGCGCTGCTACGGGTTTCCTGATAACCGACCTCCGCAAATAACCAGATCTTCTGCGCCAAGTCGTTGTACGACACTGCTTTACTGTCGATCGACGCGATGATCGCCTTGGAATCGTCGGCCTGCGCTTGAAGCGTGACCGGCGTGGGTACAGCCACGGCTGCGAGCCCAGTTAGCGTGATGAGTGCGACGAACGTCGTTCTGTGTTGCACGAGACTCCACCTCCGTGAACAGTCGGTCACGCTCCCAGTGTGCTCGGCGTTGGGTCAGGATGACGATGAACTGAGCCTGAAGTTCGTGTGAAGATTTGCTGACCCCGCAAGTGGCTGCCGCCGTGGAGTTTGGCCCCGAAGCGCGCTAAGATCAGCGAGCTGGCCATGGTCAAGTCAACGCCGTCGCGCGTCTTGAGATTCGGCGGTTTTGTGTTGGATGTCGCGGCCTACGAGCTGCGGAAGCAGGGCCGCACTATCAAGGTCGAGCGCCGGCCGATGGAGCTGCTCATGCTCCTGGTGAGCCGCCCTGGAGAACTCGTCACGCGCGACGAGATCGTCCGTCGCCTGTGGGGCACTGATGTCTTCATCGAGGTCGGCGCCGGCGTCAACACGGTCATTCGGAAGCTCCGGCGTGCTCTACGCGATTCCGCCGAGCATTCCCGCTTCATTGAAGCTGTTCGGGGGAAGGGCTACCGGTTCATTGCTGCTGTCGAATCCTCCCCAGCCGCAGTCGTGGCCGTGCTGCCGTTTGAAAACCTTCACGGTGACTCAGATCTGGAGTATGTCGCGGATGGCCTCACGGAAGAAACAATCACGGGGCTCGCCCAAATCGATCCCGAGCGTCTCACCGTGATCGCGCGCACGTCGAGCATGACCTACCGGCGGAGGGCCATGACGATCGTTGAGATCGGACGCGCACTCGGCGTCGACTACGTTCTTGAAGGCTCAGTGCGTGCCGCGAATCAACGATTCCGAATCGCATCCACACTTGTTCGTGTGCACGATCATGTGCAGGTCTGGACGGAGACCTATGAGCGGCATTCAAGCGACTTGCTGGGGCTACAAGCAGAGCTCGGCCAAGCGATCGCTCGCCAGATCGAACTCCTCCTGGCGCCCTCGCGCAGTGCGACGATCACGAGCAGGCACACGCAGAACCCGGAGGCCTACGATTTCTACCTCCGCGGACGTTACTACTATAACCAGATGACACCGGGAACCGGAGCGCGGGCGCTCGACTGTTATTATCGAGCGACCGCGCTCGACCCCGCGTACGCTCTGGCGTGGGCCGGGATCGCGGCCACCTACTCATCGCGCCTCTTTAACAGTGACACGAAACCGTCTGACGTGTCGGACCAGGCGCATGCGGCCGCGGAGCAGGCGCTGACGAGCGGCGGATCAGTTCCCGAGGCACACACGTCTGCAGCGATTGTTCGGTTCCTATTCGACTGGGACTGGCGGGCAGCTGAGGCACACGCACGACGCGCTATTGCGCTCGATTCGAGTTCTGCCCAAGCTTATTGGATGCTCGGTTATGCGAGCTCGCAACAGGGACGGCATGATGAGGCGCTAGCCGCGGCAAGACGTGCTCGAGAGCTCGATGCGGGCAGTGCGCTAAACCACAGTATGTCCGCGCAGATCGCGTTTTCGGCGCGCGACTTCCAAGCCGCGGAGAAGCACGCGTCTCAAGCGCTTATGGCCGAGCCGGATTTCTGGGTCGCCCATTGGCAGCTGGGGCAGGCGCGTCAGCAGATGGGGCAGGCCGAGCCGGCCTTGGAGGCACTTAGGGAAGCGACGCGGCTGTCGAACGGTAACTCCAAGCCGGTTTCCTTGTCGGCCTACATACTCGCGACCATCGGACAGGTGAGCGAAGCGCGTGAGATGTTGTTCGACCTCGAGCAGCGTTCTCAGTCGCGGTACGTGCCGCCGTCCGCGATGGCCCTTGTCTACGCCGGCCTGAACGACGACGCGAATGTGTTTGAGTGCCTGGACGACGCATTGACCGTTCGCGACGTTCATCTCATCTACGCTCCGCTCGATCCGAAATGGGACCGGTTCCGAAAACACAAGCGCTTCCAGTCGCTCCTTCGACAATGCAACCGCCACGGTTGGCAGCTGCCTCGCAATTGAGTGAACGCAGTAGACGCCGCGGAGATGGGGCGGGGTTGCATATGGAGACCGCCATCGCACGGCTCGACCGTACGGGTTGCATCTGCCTTCGGTCCTTGGCGGTCTCCTGATTGATGCACCATGAATATTCTCGGTCACGGGGTTGATGTCGTCGACGTCTCGCGAATTACGACGCGCTGGCGAAAGGTGAGGACTTTCTCCTCGGTTGGTTCACGACTCGAGAACTAGGGCAAGAATATACTTGACGGGGGAACCCCCCCCCGTAAAGTATATTCTTACCCTAATTTGACAGGGTCGTTCCATATCGGGATGTTCTCATCGGATCCTGCCTTATTGGCGAGACTCAAGGCCGATCCCATCCCAGTTCTCAGGAAACCGCCAGTAAGGCCGAGGCAATAAGCGAGCCGGCATATCGTGGCGATAAGGTGCTCTACCGCGTCGCCGTCATGGTGCTCGGCTCACTTGCGCTAATCGCGGCGGTTGGCTCCGTCGTACTCGTCCTTGGAAACAAGTCGACGCCCGAAGTCCTTGTGGCTCTCGGGTCCGCTGCGGTAGGCGCGTTGGTCGGCCTATTCGCCCCCTCCCCGGCAGGCAAATAGACGTCCAGGGGATGGGGACATCGCGCCTGAAAAGACATTGCCGGAGGAGTGGACACACCCATATCCTCTAGACGGCGTTTTACCGTCTCGAGACGGGCGATCGTGGCCGAGGCGTGTCTAACAGGCTGATGAAAAAGCCCCGAGCCTGAAGTCGGAAGTCAGAAATGAAATTCTCCTCGAGATTCTTGCTTTCTGACTTCTGCCTTCAGGTTGCTTGGTTTTTCAGCAACCTGCTAGGGCTTATGTTGACGCTCGCGACGCGATGGTCAGCGCGAACCCGCTCGGTTCCGTGACCTCGAACGCGCGGCTGCCCCACTCGGTGTCGTGCGGCTCGGTCTTCAGTGTGATGCCCGCGGTCTTGGCACGCGCGGCGACCTGATCGATGTCGTCTGCGGCCTCGATGTAGATGCGCATGCCGACGCCTTTGATGCGGTCGCTGCCCTTCTTGCCGTCGTCCTGACTCAGGCCGAGTCTGGCCTCGCCGGCTTTGAGCATGGCGCCGAGCAGCACGCCGTTCTCCTCCCAACGATCTTCGACTTCAAAGCCCAGCCCACCAAAGAAATCCAGGCTCTGCTGCAGGTTGTTCACGGTGAGGCTCGGCATCACGCTCGTGCCCTGCAACGTCTTGTTCTGTGAATCTGCCATCAGGGTCTCCAGAAATGTCGCGCGAGCGATTTGGCGCGTCATGAGCATTATAGCGAGTCCCTTGGCGTGCTCGACACTGGATGCTCGACAGCGAACGGTGGCGCGAGGCCGTACACGCAAGTAGCTGTCGCGCGCATCAGTCAAGTGTTTCCGCGTTGATCTCGATTACGTTGGCGTCGGGATCCAGAATGTAAATCTGGGGGAACCCGGCTCGGCCGGTCGGGTTCAGCCTCATCGGTCGTGCCTTCTCGTTGTCGTCGGCGGCAAAGCCTTTCGAGGAGAGGTATTCGACTGCACGCCGGTAGCTCTTCACCCGGACGGCGAAGTGGATGTCGTGTGAGTCGATGTCTTTGCCAGCCCTGAACGTGGGGTGCTCGGCGACGATGAGATGAAGATCACGGTCGCCGACGCGATACCATGCGCCGCGAAAAGAGAAGTGCGGGCGAGGGATTTCTTGGAGACCGAGCACGTTGCCGTAGAAGTGCATGGCCGTGTCGATGTCGCTCACCGGCAGGCTCACGTGGTGAAGCGTTTCAATGTTCAGCATCCCTGCCTCCGGCGACCCGCCTCGACGTCGGTGCGGGTGCGGCGTGTCTCCGACCCAGTCCGTGCTGCGAGGAGAGTATCAGGCACGTTCTCCATCACGATAACCTGCCCACATACTCGCGCATCTGATGCTTCCAGGAGGGCCAGTCATGGCCGCCGAGGTCGCCCCAGTCGTCGAGGTGATGCGGGATCTGCTTGCGCGAAAGCAGGGCCGAGAGCTCATACGAGTGGCTCGGGACCTCCCATGGACCGTGTCCGGTCACGATGTGGATGTCGCAGGTCGAGAGCTGCCCGTAGAACCAGGGATCGGACAGATTGGCGAGGTAGTCCGGCGGGTTGTTGAAGTAGAAGTGGTCGTTGTAATAGCCGTCCATGTTCCGACGCATGTCGTAGACGCCCGAGAGGGCGAAGCAACGCTTCACGACATCGGGATGCTTGAAGAGCGTGTTCGCGGCGTGGTACGCGCCGATCGAGGCTCCCATGGTGGCGATGGGCACGGGGGAACGACAGTGCTGGTGAATGAACGGGATGACCTCGTGGCGGATGTACTCGTCGTACTGCTTCTGCATCCAGGCTCGATGCAGCGGGTGTGCATCTCGATTCAAGAATGACTGGTCGTTCACGGATTCGACGGTGAATATCTTGATCCGTCCTCGCTCGATGAACTCCGCCAGGGCGCCGATCATGCTCTGCCCTTCGTGCTCGCGATGGTCGCCGCCGCTCGTAGGAAAGACCAAGAAGGGCAGACCATAGTGGCCGTACGTCATCAGATCCATCCAGCGGCCCAGGCGATCGGTGTGCCAGGAGTGGTGCTCTTTGTGCATGGGTCGAAGTCGCTGGCTGAGCGACTTGACTATACGCACATTGCCTGCGATCGGGAAGATTGAGTGACGCACAAGTGCGCGTAGGCAGTCCGCTGCTGAGCCACACGCTCTTCCCGACCTACGTTGCCCTGCTGCTATGGGGAGCCTTGTATCTCCGCGAGACGAGGCTGCGCGAGCTCGTGCCGATCCGGCGTCGCCAACAGTGAGGGGAGCTCAACATCGCACAAGGCAACGGCGATCTGTCCGGCGTTGCAGACCTCAACCCTCGAATGTGTCAGGCTGGCAGCACGGGCCGGCGATCGCGCAGGCGCAACCAGCCGTGGGCGATGCGGTAGATGGCCCAGAGCCCGAGCACGAAGAGGCCGATGACCCAGATCGCAAAGCCGATGACCACAATCACGAGGAGCGCACCCACGACGCCGATGATCACCGCCGACAGCAGCGCGAGCCAGAACGTGCGAATTTGCCAGCGGAAATGTGATTCGAGCCAGGTACCTCGAGCGTCGCCGCGCTTGATGTAGTTGATGATCACGGCGATGATCGACGGCCAGCCGAAGACGAAGGCGCCTACCACGGTCGACGCGCCGAAGGCGCCGATCGCCAGCCCAAGGGCGTGCAGGGCGTAGGTGATATGGCACAGGGTTACCAACGAGGGGACGGGTTCGCTCGGGTGGTTGGTCACGGGAGTTCCTCGATGATTCATCGCGCATTCGTTGCCGGTGACAAGCCGCGTCATCCAAGCTCAGAAATTAGACGATGACCTGCTCCGCTCCGGCACGTCAGGTTACCGCGTCGAATTCGCCGTCGACCACCGCGACTGCCATCAGCGCCCGCAGATCATCCTTTCTCGAACACTTGCACGTTGTTCACTTTCTGCCCTTGCGCGTTCGTGCCCGTTGTCGTGACGGTCAGAGTCTTCCCATCGGCCGAGACCACCCGCGTGTTGACGGTCGTCGGCTTTCCTTTCAGCGTATACGAGGTCTCGATCGTGTTCGCACTGACGCGCTTCGCCACCACCATGTCGCCGTCAGGGTTGCCGGTGACGGGATACGGTTTGCCGTCGAAGTTCGCGGTGTACTCCCAGTGCACCTTGGCGCCCTCGGTGCCGAGAACATCGACGACCGCCTTGACGCTTGTCCGGCTGTCGAGAACGTCACACTCCCGCTCTTCGGCGTGGGTCCGGGACTGTACTTGGATTTCGCGACATTGAGCTTCCAGGTGCCGATCCCGGAGTCGGGAGCCTGCGCGAGGCCGGCGCCGCCCTCACGGCCGCGCTCGTCGACAACATCCCAGGGACCGTGTTCCTCGCCGGCGATTTGGCGTATCCGCACGGCAGCGAGGACAATTTCAGCCGCTGCTTCGAACCGACGTGGGGTCGCTTCCGCTCGCGCTGGCGACCGTCACCTGGCAATCACGAATACGAGACGCCGGGTGCCGAAGCCTACTTTCGCTACTTCGGCGAGGCGGCCGGGCCCGGGCGCCTCGGCTATTACTCGTTCCGTGCCGGCAACTGGCTGGTGCTGATGCTCAACTCGAATGTGTCGATGGCCCGCTCGAGCCCGCAATACCTGTTCATCGACGAGACGCTCGCCAACGAACATCGTCCGTGCACGCTCGCGGTTTGGCATCATCCGCTGTTCTCGTCGGGACCGAATGGCGAGAACCCCTTCGTCAGGGAGGTGTGGCGCGAGCTCTATCAGGAACGCGTCGACGTGATCGTCAATGGAC
>JAIVJN010000237.1 GCA_020200025.1 Acidobacteriota bacterium
GAGGCGCATGGCGATGATGCCCAGGATGCCGCCCGTCACGATCACCCACAGCTTCGGCGACATGGCGACGGCGACGAGAATCGAGTCGATCGAGAACGCCAGGTTGATGAGCTCGACGCGCACCACGGTCGCCCAGAACGGCGACATCCCCAGCCATGCTTTGGCTTTCGGAGGCTGGCGCCGATCGCTCCCCTCCCGATGCCCCCAGAAGTGCGAATACGTGAGGTAGAGCAAGTAGGCCCCGCCGGCGAGCCGCACCCAGCCGACTTGGATGAGGTATGCAACCAGAATCGTGGCGGCGATGCGGAAGGCGAAACCGCCGATGAGGCCGTAGCGGAGCGCCTGCTGGTGCTGAAGCTTCGGTAGGCCGAGCACCATGATGGCCATCACGAGCGCGTTGTCGGCGCTCAGCAGCCCTTCGAGCGCCACGAGCAGCGCAACCGTGACGAGGTCACCGAGCTGAAAATCGATCACCGGTGTCAGTATGCCTGCCGACGAGCAGCTTTGTCACTTTTCCGCGCCGTCGATGGCGCTGCACGGGCCGGCGGGCTCCAGCAACCTTGACATAGCGTGTATCAATGCCTATCTTTGATCTGTATCAGGTTGGTGACCATGGCCGATGCAGAGCTCATCTTCATTTCGATGGCGGCCCGGATGCTCGACATGCATCCTCAGACGCTGCGAAAGTACGAACGGCTCGGCTTGATTCAGCCGGCGCGGACCATCGGCAGCATGCGGTTGTACTCGCGCGCCGAGATCGAGCGGTTGAGGTTCATCAAGCAGCTCGTGGAACAGGAAGGGGTCAATTTGGCAGGCGTGCAACGGCTCTTGTCGGTCGCTGAGGTGATGCTGCGCATCCGCCCGTTGATGCGGGCGGGCGGACTCGACCGAAACGCAACCCGGCGCCGGCTGATGCGCGAGATGGCCCGCCTCGACGCGCTCCTCGGCATTGGCGGCGAGGCATGATCGTATCCAGGGAATACCTGCTCCGTTCCGCCGCGTGTTCCTCCGAGTGTGGTGCCCGGCCCAACTCGGCATGTAGCACCGAGCTGAGACACTGACCGTGGAGTTCAAGGACTACTACGCCACGCTGGGCGTGGCCAAGACGGCGTCGGACAAAGAGATCAAGCAGGCGTTTCGCCGCCTCGCACGCAAGTCTCATCCCGACGTGAATCCCGGTGACAAATCGGCCGAAGCACGCTTCAAAGAGATCAACGAGGCGTACGAGGTTCTGGGCGACAAGGAAAAGCGCAAGAAGTACGACGAGCTCGGCGCCAACTGGCGGCTCTACGAACAAGCGGAACGGTCGGGTGGCGCCGCGCCACCTGGTGCCCCGTTCGGCAAGAGGTGCGCATCCCCGTCGGGGTCACCGAGGGCTCGCGCGTGCGGGTCACGGGCGAGGGCGAGCGCGGCGGAGGCCAGGGAAAGAGCGGCGATCTCTATCTCCGCGTGCACCTTCGGGCGCATCCACAGTTCGAGCGACGCGGACGCAACTTGTACGTGCGTGTGAAGTTGCCGGTGACGACCGCGGTGCTCGGCGGCGAAGTCGACGTGCCGACCCTCGGCGGTCGGAGCCTGCGACTGAAAGTCCCCCCGACGACGCAGAATGGGCAGACGTTTCGGCTTCGCGGACAGGGCCTGCCTGAGATTGGCAAGCCCGATAGCCGCGGCGATCTATACGCGACGGTGGAGGTGACGCTGCCGGCATCACTGACCTCCGAGGCTCGGCAGCATTACGAAGCGTTGAGGGAGATGGAAGGGAAGAAGGCCTGAGGATTCTGAAGGCTCGAAGACTTGGGGCTTGAAGATTTCGCGGACCTTTCGGTCTTCGGGTCTCCAAGGCTCCAGATCTGCAGTCCGGGACCAGGTGTGCACCCATGAACCTGAACAAATTCACGGAAAAGGCGCAGGAGGCGGTCCTCGCCTCGCCGCAGCTCGCCGCGGAGCTCAACCACGCGCAGGTCGATCCCGAGCACCTGCTCGTCGCGCTCGGCGAACAGCCCGAAGGAGTCGTGCCGGCGGTGCTGCGCGGGCTGAACGTCGATCCTGGCGCCGTCACGAAGACCATGCGAGTGAGCGCCTTGACCGGGCGCGGCGTCACACGCGACCGCACGCTCGAGGCGCTGACCAGGATTCGGGGCAACCAGCGCGTCACCGATCAGAATCCCGAAGGCAAGTATCAGGCGCTCGATCGCTACGGCCGCGATCTCACGGATTTGGCTCGCAAAGGCAAGCTCGATCCGGTGATTGGGCGTGACGACGAGGTGCGCCGTGTCATCCAGGTGCTGTCGCGGCGGACGAAGAATAACCCGGTGCTCATCGGCGAGCCCGGCGTCGGCAAGACCGCCATTGTCGAAGGTCTCGGGCAGCGAATCGTTCGCGGCGACGTGCCCGAGGGGCTGAAGGACAAGAAAATCGTCGCGCTCGACATGGGGGCGCTCGTCGCCGGCGCCAAGTATCGTGGCGAGTTCGAGGAGCGCCTGAAGGCCGTGCTCAAGGAGGTGGTCGAGTCGCAGGGTCAGGTCGTTCTCTTCATCGACGAGCTGCACACGGTGGTCGGCGCCGGCGCCGCGGAAGGATCGCTCGACGCGTCGAACATGCTGAAGCCGCTCCTCGCGCGCGGCGAGCTTCACACGATCGGCGCGACGACGCTCGACGAGTACCGCAAGCACATCGAGAAGGACGCGGCACTCGAACGTCGCTTCCAGCCGGTCCTCGTCGGCGAGCCGACCGTCGAAGATACCATCAGCATTCTCCGCGGATTGCGTGAGCGATACGAGATTCATCACGGCGTCAGATTCAAAGACTCGGCCCTCGTCGCGGCAGCAGTCCTTTCTCACCGCTACATCACGGATCGGTTCCTGCCGGACAAGGCCATCGACCTCGTGGATGAGGCCGGCTCGCGCTTGCGGATGGAGATCGACTCGATGCCGGCGGAGCTCGACGAGGTGGCACGTCGCGCCATGCAGCTCGAGATCGAGCGCGAGGCGCTGCGCAAGGAAAGCGACAAAGCCTCGAAGGATCGGCTGGCGCGTCTCGAGAAGGAGTTGGCCGATCTCCGTGAGCGGCAGAGCCAGTTGAAAGCGCATTGGGATTCGGAGAAGGCCGCCATTCAGAAGGCACGCGAGCTGAAGGAGCATCTCGAGCAGGTTCGACTCGAGATCGAGCGCGCGCAGCGGGCTGGCGACTACGCTACCGCGTCCGAGCTGCAGTACGGGCGGGTGCCTGCGCTCGAGTCGCAGATCAAAGAAGAAGAGGAGCGTCTCGCCCAGCTCCAGCAGACCCAACGCATGCTGAAAGAAGAGGTCGACGAAGAGAACATTGCCGAAGTCGTCGGCCGCTGGACGGGCATCCCCGTCAGCCGGCTCATGGAAGGTGAGATCCACAAGCTGCTGAAGATGGAAGAACGTCTCCACCATCGCATCGTCGGGCAAGACGAAGCGATCCGTGCCGTGGCAAATGCCATTCGTCGCGCACGGGCTGGCCTCCAGGATCCCAATCGACCGCTCGGCAGCTTCATCTTCCTCGGCCCAACCGGTGTGGGCAAGACCGAGCTGGCGCGCGGCCTGGCCGAATTCCTCTTCGACAACGAGCAAGCGATGGTTCGCGTCGACATGTCGGAGTATCAGGAGAAGCACACCGTCTCGCGCATGATCGGGGCCCCGCCGGGATACGTGGGGTACGACGAGGCCGGTCAGCTCACCGAGGCCGTGCGGCGCCGGCCCTATTCGGTGGTCTTGTTCGATGAAATCGAGAAGGCGCACGCCGATGTGCTGAACGTGTTGCTTCAGTTGCTCGACGACGGCCGGTTGACGGACGGTAAGGGCCGAACGGTCGACTTCAAGAACACGGTCGTGATCATGACGTCCAACCTGGGCAGTCAGTACATCGCCGAGTTGGCGTCGGAGTCCGGCGAGCTCCCGGAAGGCGTCCGCCGCCAAGTGGCCGAGGTTCTCCGGCAACACTTCCGTCCCGAGTTCCTGAACCGCGTCGACGAGATCATCTACTTCCATCCGCTGTCACGCGAGCACATTCGACAGATCATCGACATCCAGTTGCGTGGGCTCATGCGAAGGCTCGAGGAACGGAAGATTCGCGTCGAGCTGACGGATGCCGCCAGGGACTTCCTCGTGCGGGAGGGGTATGATCCGATCTACGGGGCGCGTCCCTTGAAGCGCACCATTCAGCGGCGTCTGCTGGATCCGTTGGCGTTCCGCGTCCTCGAAGGCGATTTCCGAGAAGGCGACGTCGTTGTCGCCGACCTCGCTGGCGAGAGTCTGGAATTCAGAAAGGGCGAGGTTACTGTTGCCTAGTCC
>JAIVJN010000238.1 GCA_020200025.1 Acidobacteriota bacterium
GTCTTGGTGGACTGACACGGCTTCTACGGTTCGATTGATCCCACCCGCCTCACCCACGCGACTGGCGTGACGATCCGTCGCCGCCAGTCGCTGTTCGGCCGGTAACAGGCGGTTGCGGCCGAGCACGTACTGGATCAATCCCAGCGTCATGCCGACACCCGCAGCGGCAAAACCGGCATGCCAGTCGACACGCTGCGCCAGGTACCCGGCGATCAAGGGGCCGATGAACGCGCCGAGATTGATCCCCATGTAGAAGATCGAAAAGCCGGCGTCGCGCCGGGCGTCGTTCTCCTCGTACAACGATCCGACCAGCGTGCTCACATTGGGCTTGAGCAGGCCCGTGCCGACGACGATGAGCGAGAGGCCGGCATAGAAGAACGGCAGGGGCGGAAACGCCAGGGCGAAGTGGCCCAGGGCAATGACGATGCCGCCGACGAGCACGCTGCGATACTGTCCGAGCCAGCGATCGGCGACGATCCCGCCGAGGATGGCCGCGCCCCACACCGAGCCGGTATACGTGCCGTAGATCGACGCCGCGTGAGCATCGCTGAACGCGAGCCCGCCGGCAGCCGCCGGCGCGGTCATGTAGAGAATGAGGAACGCGCGCATGCCGTAGTAGCTGAAGCGCTCCCACATCTCGGTGAGAAAGAGCGTGGACAGCCCGCGGGGATGCCCCATCCATCCAGAGTGATCCGGCGTCGACGCCATCAAAGACGCTCCTCAGTAGAAGGTCGGCGGCAGGCGGCCCGCCTTCGCTCGCGAACAGGGCGCGCGAGCTTCGGCGAGGACAGGCGGCAGGCACATTGTGCCTGCGGTGCGCGTCGGCGGCTTCCAATCGTGGCATCTTATGCGATTCGAAGAGCCGGCAAGACGTGGTGCGAGTCTTAGCGTGACCATGCGTTATGCGATGATCGCGCATGCATTCGGCGAACCGACCCTCGCCATGAGCACGACGATCGACCGAGTCCGGGCGCACGTGTATGGCACGATTGTCGCGACGGGCACGGCGCCCGATACGGCGAGCATCGGCAGTGCCCTCGGCGAGACCGAGGGCGAGGTTCGTGGGCGAGCGTTCTGCGCTTCCCAGGCGGCAGGGCGGCAGGCGGGAGGGGGAGCGGCAACAACAGGACAACACGAAGACCACGACGCTCACGAAGGAACGAATTCGAGACCCTTGTCTTCGTGGCCTTCGTGCGCTTCGTGTTGTTCACACGGCAGGCGGCGGGCGTTCTGCCTGTGCCGTCGAACTTCTACGTTCTCTTAGCTCAGCGCGGCGATGACGGCGCCGTGCGCGATCACGGCATCGGGAGAGGCTTGCAGCGCCGCCTTGTAGCGATCGGTGAAGTCGGGCGAAGGCAAGACGTCGGTACCTGGCTGCACCAATCCTCGCACCCGCTCGACGAGCATTCGCGCGTCGTCTTCCGTGGTGAGATCGTCGGTGTGTACGAGCTCGTCGAGCTGGACGATGAGGGTCGACAGCGTTCTGAGCCAGGCAAATTCAGGATCGTTGAGCACGAGCTGTAGCAGCTCGCCCTGGGAGCGCACGGGCAGCGAATCGGCGTCGTGATCGCGCCGCTGCACATCGAGCAATGCCTTGTGCAGATGCAGTAGACGTCGACTGAGCTCGCGCAAGTGCGCGCGAGACGCATCGCTGAGCGGTGCCGGCACGCTTCCATGATGCCTCAGCTTGGGTGTCACGATATACATGGCACACGGCACACGGCACACAGCAAACGACAAGGGGCCCGCCCTCGCTCGCGAACATCGCGCGCGAGCTTCGGCGAGGTCCCGCCGAAGCGGCCCCGTTTGCCGCGAAGGCGGACAAGCGGCACACGGCAGGCGACTGTCGCTCCCGCTCATCGCACCCAAGTACCCGAGCACCCGACGCACCCCTCGCACCTGTTCGTGCACTTTGCACTCTGCACTGATACGACCCTCAACCGGTGTCCGGAACCTCTCATCTGCGGCTGCCGTAGACTCTCCCGGGAGCACCTCTTATGGAACGACTGGTTCAGGATCTGCGCTTCGCCGCGCGTCTACTGTGGAAGGATCGCAGCTTTACGCTGACGACGGTGCTCACCTTGGCGTTGTGTCTGGCGGCAAACATCGCCATCTTCGCCGTTGTGCGCACGGTGCTGCTCAAGCCGCTGCCGTTTCCGGAGCCGACGCGGCTGGTCACCGTCTTCAACAGCTATCCCGGCGCCGGGGTGGTGCGCGCCTCGAGTGGGGTGCCCGACTATTACGATCGCCTACGCGATGTCGCGGCGTTCGAGGCGCTGGCGATGTACCGCACCAGCGGCGTCACCATCGGTGGCCAGCAACAGGGCGAGGTCGAGCGGAGCAACAACTGGCAACAGATCGCGCGCCTTCGAGCCGGCGCCACGATTCAGCAAGCGCAGAGTCAAATCGACGCCATCAACGCGCGCAACCTCGACGCATTCCCCGCCATGAAGACGGCGCTCATCAACGCTGGGTTCGCCACGCGCGTGGTCGGGACGCAAGAAGATCTGGTCCGCGAGGCGCGCCGCACGCTGTTCCTGTTGTGGGGTGGTGCCTTGCTGGTCCTCGCCATCGGTTGTGTGAACGTGGCCAACCTGGTCTCGATCCGCGCCACGTCACGCATTCGAGAGCTGGCCACGAGGGCCGCGATGGGTGCGAGCGTGGCCCGGCTCTCTCGCCAACTGTTGACCGAGACCGTGTTGTTGGCGAGTCTCGGGGGCACGCTCGGTTTGCTCCTGGGATGGTGGGTCTTGCGATCGGCGACAACGATCGGCTTCGAGCGTTTGCCGCGCGGGTCTGAGATCACACTCGACCCGGTCTCTGTCGCCGTCTCGATCGCGCTCGTGGGGGTGACCGGCCTCATGGTCGGCGTGCTGCCGATCGTGATGTTGCGTCGCACCAACCTGGCTCAGGTGATCCGCGAAGAGGGTCGAAGCGGAACGGCGTCGCGCGGCGCACGCACCGTTCGCCGCATGCTCGTCACCAGCCAAGTCGCGTTCGCACTCATCCTCCTGGTCGGCGCGGGCCTGCTCCTGGCGAGCTTCCAGCGCGTGCTGGCCGTGGATCCCGGGTTCGACGCGGATCAACTTCTGACCGGCTCGGTCAGCCTCCCGGCCACGCAGTATGCCGACGAGAACGTGGTCAGAGCCGCCGTCGAGCGTCTGCTCGAGCGGGTGCGCGCGCTGCCCGGTGTCGAGGCCGCGGGGGTGACGACCAGCCTTCCGTTTGGCGGCAGCTATAGCGACGGCGTCATCATGGCCGAGGGCTATCAGATGGCACCGGGCGAGTCGCTCATCTCCCCGAGCCGCATCGTCGCCAGCGAGGGCTACTTCGAGGCGATGCGCATCGGTCTGCGGGAAGGACGCTACTTCGATGCGCGCGATCGGCAGACCGCCCCGCGCTCGGTGATCGTCGACGAGCGGTTGGCGCGGAAATTCTGGCCGGGCCAGAGTCCTGTCGGTAGACGGATGTACTCGCCAACGACGGGC
>JAIVJN010000239.1 GCA_020200025.1 Acidobacteriota bacterium
CTTCTACACCGGCGCCAATGCGCAGGCGGTCGAGAGTGCCGTGACGACGCCGCTCGAGCAGGTCATCAACGGCGTCGAAGGGATGACCTACATCACCTCGTCGAGCACCAACAGCGGGACGAGCACGATCACGGCGACCTTCGACATCTCGCGCGATCCCGACCTGGCTGCCGTCGATGTGCAAAACCGCGTCAATCAGGCGCTCGGCCGCATGCCCGCCGATGTGCGCACCAACGGGATCACGGTCACGAAGAACACGGCGGGCTTCATGGGCGGTCTTGGCTTCTATTCGGAAGACAATCGCTACAGCGCTCAGTTCATCAGTAACTATCTCGACCTCTTCGTGCGAGACGAGATCAAGCGAGTTCCGGGCGTCGGCAACGTCATCATCTTCGGCGAGCGCAAGTACGCCATGCGCCTTTGGATCGATCCATCCCGCCTGGCCGCCCGCGAGCTGACGGCGAGCGACGTCGTCAACGCGCTGCGCGAGCAGAACGTCCAGGTGGCGGCCGGCGCGCTCGGCGACGCGCCGGCTCCCGTCGATCAGATGTACAGCCTCTCGGTGCGTGCGCAGGGTCGCCTCACCGAGGTCGATCAATTCGAAGACGTCGTCGTGAAGTCGGGGCAAGGCGGGGCGTTGGTGCGCGTGCGCGATGTCGGGCGCGTCGAGCTGGGTGCCGAAACCTACTCGGCCAACTTGCGCTTCCTGGGCCTCGAGGCCTCGGGCATGGGCATTCAGTTGCTCCCCTCGGCCAATGCGCTCGAGGTCTACGACGGGGTCATGGAGGTGATGGCGCGCGTCGAGCGCAGCTTCCCGCCCGGGCTCGAGTGGCGCCTCGCGTTCGACAACGTCATCGTCGTTCGCGAATCGATCATCGAGGTGTTGAAGACCCTGGCCGAGGCCATTGCCCTCGTCATCCTGGTGATGTTCTTGTTCCTGCAGAACTGGCGCAGCACGCTCATCCCCGCCATCACCATCCCGGTGTCGCTCATTGGCACTTTCGCCTTCGTCAAGCTGTTCGATTTTTCCATCAACACGCTGACGCTCTTCGGCATCGTGCTGGCCACGGGCATCGTCGTGGACGATGCCATCGTGGTGATCGAGAACATCGAGCGCCACATGCGCGAAGAGCACAAAAGCGCGCGCCGCGCGGCCATCGATGCCATGCGTGAGGTGTTCGGCGCGGTCGTCGTCATCGGCATCGTCCTCGTCGCGGTGTTCGTGCCAGTGGCCTTCTTTCCCGGAACGACGGGTCGGCTCTACCAGCAGTTCTCGCTGACGATCGCGTTCTCGGTCGTGCTGTCGGTCTTCAACGCCGTCACGCTGACCCCGGCGCTCTCGGCCGTACTCCTGGCGAAACAGACCCACACACGCGGTCGCTTTTTCTCGGCCGTCAACCGGGTCATCGACGCAGGGACCAACGGCTATGTGCGCGTCGTCCGCTCCGCGCTGCGGCTGAAGTGGGCCATGCTCGTGCTTTTCGCGCTCGGCCTGTGGGCCACCTACGCAATTTACCAGGCGGTCCCGTCGGCGTTCGTGCCTGACGAGGATGAAGGCTATTTCATCAGCATCGTGCAGGCGCCGGCGGGCGCGTCGCTCGAGTACACGACCGACATCGCTAAACAGGCCGAGAAAATCCTGTTCGCCGATCCCGACATCGCCGCGGCGTTTTCCGTCATGGGGTTCAGCTTCAGCGGCGCGGCGCCGAACAACGGGCTCATCTTCACGCGACTCAAAGACTACGGCGAGCGGCCGGGCGCGGATCATTCGCTCGCGGCGGTGCTCAACCGGATTCGTGGGCCGATGTTCGGCATCCCAGGCGCGCTCGTGATTCCGTTTGCGCCGCCGTCCATCCAGGGCCTGTCCGTCAGGCGAGATGGTTCCGCTCGAGACGGTCGTTCGTCTCAGCGAGACCACGGCGCCGCAGGTCATCAGCCACTTCAACCTGTTTCGGTCGGCCGAGATCACCGGATCGGGCGCACCGGGCACGAGCTCCGGTGAAGCGCTCGCGGAGATGGAGCGGCTGGCGCGGGAAACCCTGCCGCCTGGCTTCAGCTACGCGTGGGCCGGGCAATCGCTCGAAGAAATCACGGCCGGCGGACAAGCGCTGTATATCTTCGCACTCAGTCTGATTCTCGTGTACTTGGTGCTCGCGGCCCAGTACGAGAGCTGGGTGCTGCCCCTGATCATCCTGCTGGGCGTCCCGCTCGCCGTGTTGGGCGCGCTCAGTGCGCAGTGGATCCGCGGATTGGCCAACGATGTGTTCTGCCAGGTGGGCCTCGTGATGCTGATTGGGCTGGCGGCCAAGAACTCGATCCTCATCGTCGAGTTCGCCGAGCAGTTGCGCGAGCAGGGCCGCTCGATCATCGACGCGGCCGTTGAAGCGGCGCGCATCCGGTTGCGCCCCATCTTGATGACGTCGCTTGCCTTCATCCTCGGTGTGCTCCCGCTGGCCTTCGCCACAGGGGCCGGTGCCGGTGCGCGCAACTCCGTGGGCACCGCGGTGGCTGGTGGGATGGTGGCATCCACCATCCTCTCGATCGTGTTCATTCCCGTTCTGTATGTCGTCATCCGAACAGCGGTGCCTGGTGGCGGCCGTCATCGCCACGACGATGCAGAGGATGCGGCGCAGCCGGGAGCTGCTCATGCATAAAGCTGTCGCAGCGACGGTCGTCGCCTGCACCCTGTTGGCTGGCGGCGTCGTCGGGCGCGCACAGACGGCACCATCCTTCGAGCGCATCACCTTGGACGAAGCCGTCCGACGGGCGATCGAGAAAAACTACAGTGTCGCGCAGGCCGCGCAGGCGATTCTGCGGGCCGAGGCAATCCTGCAGCAGGCCAGCACGGTCTTTCGCCCATCGGTCGACGGAGCGGTGACGACGACGATTCTCGACTCCGGGCGGAGCTTCGACGGCCAGGTCGTCCAGCCGCAGACGCAGACGCTCTTTGCGACGAGCGCGTCGTATCCGGTGCTGGCGGCGTCGCGCTGGGCGGCGCGGACACAGGCGCAGGACCGAGTGGGGATCGCGCGAATCGGCGCCGACGAGACGCGCCGTCAGATTGCGATCGCGACCGCGCAAGCCTATCTCGAGATCATCGCGCAGCAGCGGCAGGTCGAAGTGCGTCTTCGAGCGGTCGAGACCGCACGGGCGCTGCTCGACTACGCGAGAGCCCGACTCGAAGGCGGAGTCGGCAGCAAGCTGAACGAGCTGCGATCGTCGCAGGAGCTCTCGACGGCCGAAGTGCTTCTCGAGGTGGCGCGCTTGGACGTCCGGCGCGCGCAAGAAGCGCTGGGCGTGCTGCTCGTTGCCGACGCGCCGATCGATGCGGCCGCAGAGCCGACATTCGAGGTGCCGATCGTGCCGAGCGGCGAGGACTGGCTTGGCCAACGGACCGACATCCAACTCTTCTCAGCCGAGATCAGGGCCGCCGACCGAATCGTGCAGGACAGTTGGAAGGATTGGGTGCCGAACGTGACCGCCGCCTTGGACCCGCAGTATCTCACCCCAGCAGGGCTGTTCCAGCCGTCGCGCACGTGGCGGGCCGTCGCCCAGTCGAGCATCCCCATCTTCGACGGGGGAGAGCGGCGGGCGGTGCGACGTCAGCGAGAGGTCTCGCTCAACACCGCCCGTTTGCAGCTCGATGCCCTGCAGCTTCGCGCGCGCGCCGAGTTGCGCACCGCACAGGCGTCACTCGAGAGCACCGAGCGCGCATTGACCAACGCCAGAATCGCCGCGCAGAGTGCCGCCGAGGTGGTCCGAATTACGGATGTGGCATTCAAGGCGGGCGCCACGACCAACATCGAAGTCGTCGACGCCCAGCGGTCTACCGTGATGACCGTCCTCGCCGTGTGACGCGCCCGGGCTTTACCGTGTTTGCCGTCGATCAGGTCGGCGAACAGTCACCCCTCGCACATTTCGATGGGCGAGCGTGGCGTCCGCCCTGTTCCGATGACGGCAGGGGAAGCCGCGCGCGGCCGGACTCGTTCCCATCGCCTGCTGCTCCTGCCCCCTTACCCCCTTCGTTCACGCAGATTACCGGCCTTTCGGGCTCTGCCGGCGCGCCGCTGCTTCGCGTGCGCGAGCTGACGACGGATTCGACAGGATGGGAGTCCGCGGCCAACGCGGTCGAAGCGAGGGCTGTCGCCGAGACGGATTTCGCCGGCCCGCGTAGCCGTGCGCCGCGAGTGTACAGCGCCGACGCGGCCGGCTCGGGTGTCTCCTATGTGGAGGTCGTGCTCCGAGTCCCCGAGCCAGCCTTCAGCGGACTGGTCGCCTCGGCATGGGTGATCGAGGAAGCGGATCACCCGACCACGCTGGTCGACTTTCAGGTCCGCACCTTCGCCAGCTACGACGCGTATCTCGCGCTGGCGCGGGCGGTGCCACTTGGAATCGTGGACAAGGGCGACGAGCGCGTCTGGGTGATGGCTGCTCGCGCCGGCCCCAGCGAAGAAGTACGGCTGGTGCGCGTGAGCACACGCGATGCCAGCGAGCAACTGCGGGTCGCGAAAGACGGCTGCTGATGGATCGCCGGGCAGCGGTGGCCGGCTCGTGGTATCCGGACACGGCGGCTGAGCTGCGCCGCGCGCTCGACGCACACTTGGCGGCGGTGGGTGAACGGACCGACGGCAACGACAGCGAGAACGCCGAGCTCGTCGGCCTGATGGCGCCGCATGCCGGCCTGATGTATTCGGGGGATGTTGCCGCGCACGCCTATCGCCTCCTGCGCGGCCGCCACATCGACGTCGTGGTGCTCGTTGGGCCGTCCCATTACGTGGCCTTCGAGGGTGTCTCCGTGTGGCCGCGTGGTGCGTTCGAGAGCCCGCTCGGACGGCTTCTCGTCGACGAGCAACTGGTTGACGAGATGCTCGCGTCGCAGTCACTGGTTCACGACCGACCGTCTGCGCACGCGCGGGAGCATTCGCTCGAATTGCAGTTACCGTTCGTGGCGCACCTGGCGCCGGCGGCCAGAATCCTGCCGCTGGTCATGGGTAAACAGACGCGAGCAACCGCTTATGCCCTTGCCGATGCGTTGGCGCGTGTGCTCACGAACCGACGAGCGTTGCTCGTCGCGAGCAGTGACCTGTCGCATTTCTACGACGCCGCCCGCGCATCGGAGCTCGACGCTTCGGTCCTCCGCGAGATTGATCGCTTTGACGCGGACGGGTTGATGCGCCTGCTCGAACGACGGCCGGATCACGCGTGCGGCGGCGGTCCACTGGTCAGCGTGCTCGAGGCCTCGCGTGCCCTCGGTGCTTCCCGAAGCGAGGTGCTGCGCTACGCCGATTCCGGTGACGTGTCGGGAGACAAGTCGTCGGTGGTGGGTTACATGTCGGCGGCGTTGTGGCGAGATTGGCCACCAACGCCGTGTGTGCCCGACGACCATGATCGATGATCTGACCAAGCGTCGGCTGCTGGACGTCGCGAGAGCGGCGGTTCGCGCGCAAGTGCTTGGTCATCCGTTGCCCGTCGCACCAGTCGATCTCGTGCTGGTCGGTGCGGGCGTCTTCGTCTCGCTGCATCACGGCCGCCGGCTGGAACAAGGATGGCGAACAGGCCTGCTGCTGCCGCAAGTGGCCGTCGAGCACGGCTGGGACCGCGACGGATTTCTGGCCCACACGTGCCTGAAGGCCAACCTGCCGCGCGATGCGTGGCGCAAAGGCGCGAGTGTTTATCGCTTCGAGGCCGACGCCTTTGCTGAGCCTGGACCCGGCGATGAGCGCCTTCACGGTGGGCACAGGTAGACGCCGATCGCGATCTCTTGTCCTTTGGCGCAGGCGACGCCAGCGATCGTCGGCGTTCCCGGCGCTCGCGCCAGCTCCGCGTACTCGTCGATGCGACCAACGTCGCTGGCGGCGACCTTGATCCGCTCGCGAGACAGATAGGAGATGTGGTAGGCAATCCGGAACTCGGCCCATGCCGCCGGCACGCCTCGCGCCACCAGGACATCAGCAGCAATTTGCCGCATGTCGGCTGGCTCCGCGTGTCGGTACTGCCACGTCACGCCGTTGATGTCTCTCAGATTCGCCGCCGCCCACAGGACCACTGCCAGGCCAATCACCACCTTTACGATCGTGTGCGCTGGCGAGGACAAGGCCAACGCGACGGCGCCAACCGGCACCATCATCGCCAGCAGGTCGTAGCGCAACGTGAGGATGTCGATTGGGTTGCAGTTGGCCAGGCCGTAGCCGGCGATCGACGAAACGCCGACCAACACAAGATACCAGCCGAGCTCGTGGCTGGTGGCCGGCGGCGCCGGATGACGAGCTCCGCGCGTCTTCGCCAGCGTCCAGACACCGCAGACGATTCCCGAAGCGACAAGCGTCACGACGACCGGCGTGACCCACGCGTGCCCGGCGATCACGTCGGTGTGGACGCCGTAGTGTGCCAGCGGCCGTTCGACGCCGCCGTAAAGGAGCGGCAGGTGCGCCGACGTGATGGCGTGGGCTCGATCGAGCCATTGCTCCGGCGCGAAGCAGAGC
>JAIVJN010000045.1 GCA_020200025.1 Acidobacteriota bacterium
GGCCAGTAGATCTCTGAGGTTCTACGGGCGACGACGAGGTTTGGATCTCTGGGGTATGTGGATCGCGTGCGCGACGCGCCTACGAGCTGGTCGTCGATAGAAACAGCGGGCCAGTGGGCTTCGTTGCTCCACCTCCAGCTTCAAGACTGATCGCGACGCCGACTGGGGTCGGGAGACCTGCCGGCGCTTGTGCAATCAAGCTGCCCTCGTCGGTTGTGGTGAGGCTCAGCAGTCCAGCACTGATTGGGCCTTGGGATGTCAGCAGCCACACCTGATACACATGCCCCGAGGGCGGAGCGGGAAGGTTCGAGGCGCTGAGGACTAGTCCCCGGGACGGGCTCCAGAGCGCGCGAGCGAATGCTGTTGGCGAGGAAGCTAGGCCAATAAGGCCGAAATGACGAACGTCCGGCGCAGCCAGAACACGAGCGACGCTCTGTGCTTGAGAAGCGGCGTACTGCGCTTCAGCAGCGTGCCTTTCGGCGGCGCTGGTCCGGGTTGAGGCTTCTTGGAGGCGAGCCTCGACATGGTTCACATGTGCCTGAGTCAAATAGGTCCCGAGGGCGAGCGTCAGGACGAGCAGCGCGGCGGCGCCAAACATGGGAGTCCGAGTGCGCCGTACGACAGGGGCTTGGAGGGGAGACGTTGGCAGCTTCTCGAGTTTAGACTGCGCGAAGCTGTCGGACTGAGTCAGCCTTTTGAACGATTTTTCTGACGTCTTGCTCGAGCGGGCGGAGGCCAGTGCGGCGGTTACAACCCTTTCACGCAGCTGTGGCGCTGGTGCCTGGCGGGGCGCGATGAGGCCTAAGCCGGTAAGCACGCGCTGTAACGAGGCCATCTCGCGCTGGCACTCTTGGCAGTGCTGCACATGCACCTCAGCGGTCTCGCGGTCCGGCTCTTCGAGCGCGCCAAGCGCCAAGAGGGTCGTCGCCTCGAGCCATTCGCGATGGGCCTCCAGCTGAAGCGTCATGGAGGATTTCCCAGAATCGCTGCGCGCAATTTTACGATACCCAGACGTATTCGCGCCTTCACCGTCCCCAGAGGTTGTTCTAGACGCCCTGCAATCTCGGCGTGGGTCAGCCCCTCGTAGTAAGCCATCTCGAGCGCCAGTCGCTGCAGCAGAGGCAAGGCGGTCAGCGCCGCCTGTAATTCCACCGCCTGCTCGGCAGCTAAGACTGCGGTGTATTGGAAGGGCTCTGCCCACGCGCCATCTTGATCGGACGCTCCATCAATCACACCGTAGCGATCTGGGCGTGCCCGCCGCGCTCTCAAGCAGTCAAGTGCCCGGCTTCTCGCGATGACCAGCAACCACGCAATCAACGATCCCCGGCTTGGGTCGTAACGCGCGGCCCGTTGCCACGCCTGAACGAAGACGTCTTGCACGACGTCTTCAGCCTCCGTATGGTCTCCGACGATCTTGTACACGAGCGAGTACACGGAAGTGGCATACCGGTCGTAGAGGACGCCCAACGAACCTTCGTCGCCAGTGCGGAGACCACGAACCAAGGCCTCTTCCGAATGGCGAGCCTCATCGAACAGGTTTGCACGCATCGGCTCGTCTATCACGCCCGTGGCCCATGTGGACGTTTGAGGCAGCGGCCGCAACTGGGACGACCGCGGCTGAACACAGCGGCCAGACACGGTGGCACCTTACCAGGATTCAGCCATGTTACGACATGCCTTCCGGAAGACACTTGAGATTGCGATGATGTCCACAAGATGGGGTTAGCCCAGTATAGTGCGTCAAATTATACGCGTTTGGCCATGTCGGCGACTGCTGGCAAGCGCCTGGTGGAGCCTCCGTCATCGCTGCGCCTAGTTCCGGACTGACGATGAAGAATGCGGTCTCGGCGCCAGCAGCCATCGCGCACGCGCTCATTTCGCGAAGGCCTCGCCGCCCAGACCTCCTCCCATCCACCGCATCAAGGCAATCCCGAAATCCGCGGTTGCGCCGCCCGGTCAGCGGCCGACGCTGCGCAAGCATTACGAGACCATGTCGCTGTCCGGCCAGGTGCTTGATGCCCGGCCGTCAATCATCGTAGTCGACGACCTCGTGACGAAGGGCGCCACGCTGCTAGCGGCGACCACGCGTGTTCGAGAAGCTGACCCGAGCGTACCCGTCAGGGTCTTCGCGATCGCGCGGACGACGAACATGGACGGGACGGCATTCATGGTGCCAGTGGAGGGCCGGATCTTTCCATCATTCGACTCTACCCGGCGGGAGCCTTGGTGAACTTCCGTCGAATGGTTCCGCGATGGCTTGCTCCGGCATCCGCGGTTCGTCGCCGGTCCGGCGGGACAAGGATGAGTAGCAAATTCGGCGTGACCACGTAGACCTCAAATTGCGCGCCCTCGTACAACACCGAAGCCCCCCGCCCGTGCGAGTGACTGAGAGTGTGGGAGGACGCCTGGCCTATGATGAGACTGACTTCGGTTTGCGGCGACGGTCGCTGTGATGCTCGGAGCTTTTCACGCACTCGCGGTCGCTCAGATTCGGTCCAGACCCTGCGGTGTATGAACAGCTCGCTCCGCCCGCAGCCTCAAGTGCGTGTTCCTGTGCTACGCGTCAGCCGATTGGGAAAGAGATCAGCTGACGAGCGTTCGAACAGCTGCATCCGTGTTGGGTCGCCCTGGACGTGTCCGTGCTGAGCGTCCACTGACGCGGAGCCATTGACGGTGCCACCGCACTACGGTGTCGGGGCTGCACGACGATCAAGGCGGTGCGCCACTCTCGCTACCCTTTGGCGAAGGGGATCCAGAAGCGTCGGTCCCTCGTGCGGAGCTGTGGGCCTCTGACTGTGCGCGACAACACCGCAGTTGCTGACGGAGTGCGAGATTCTCGAGCGCGACCGCTTGATGTCCGCGACCGATCAGACCGATGAAGTGGAGAGTAACATCAGCGCCGTCAGCATGCGTCATCCTGTCGTGCATCCGACGACAAATCAACCGGCGGAACCGGCGATCATGTAAAGGCGAAGGACAGACGCCCGCCCCGCTCGTGATCGGCCGCCGAGCAAGCCCCTCGATCGACGCTGACCGACTGGGGCGCGTCGAGACGATGCGTGCGAAGGAGCCCGGCTGACGCGTGCACGTCATTCCCGATCACGGTCGCCCTCCTCGTCATCCCCCTCACGCCGACGGTCGGTATCACGGCTACGGAGGAACTGAACGACGTCGGCGCGTTCGTATGGGTTGCCCACATAGAACGGATGCGGCGCGAGACGACCTCGCCCGGGATTCAGGAGCCGCTCGAGCGTCGGCACCGAGTTGTCGTGCAGGAACACCGGCTTCCGCGCGAGATCCAGCAGCAACGGCAGCGCCGTGCCGCGTGGCAGGCCGCGGAGGCTGGCGTTGACCACCGCCATCTTGTCATCGAAGATGTTGATCGGGTTGACGAAGATGTTGCCCGGCGTATCGAGGATCGGGTTCAGCGGGGGCTCGCGCTGCGCGAGCAGCACCACCGGATTGTCCCCCGGCCAGATCCGATTCATTCTCACGATGAACGTCGGCACGAAGCGGCGCTGATTGACGTTGTGGCAGTTCGTGCATGAGTCGCGAAAGAGCTCGCGCCCGCGGACGACCGCGCGCCGATTCCCGCGTTCACCGGGAGGCGCGTCGAGGGCGAACAGATACGCATTCATGTCGATCAGCTTGGTGTGGTCGACGCGGACACCGAGCGGAAACTCTTCGGTGCCGGCCAAAGCCGGATCGGCAGGTGGCGTGGCCTCCACGTAGGGGAACCCGGTCACGCCGGTCGCGGCCAGCACCTGCTCGTAATCGTTGGCGATCTCGGTGCCCGCAGCCTCTCCGCCCAGCTTCCTAACGAACGCACGCCCTCCCTCTGTCGTCACCGTTGTGGGATCGAGCAGCGCTGTGTAGACCAGATTGCTGAAGTTATCGAGCTTGGCGATCGCACCTTCGCTGCCGAACGGGAAGGCCAGGTCCTGTCGGAAGAGGGGCATGTTATGCATGGGATCGCCATTGCCGTCGATCGTGTCGTCGAACATGCCGATGGGATAGAAGTTCCCGTTTGTGAGGTAGGCGTCAACCTCCGCTTCGCTCGAGAGTTCCGTCAATCCGGTCGGTGCGCGGCCGAGCGTGTTCCCGCCGTTGGCATCCAACGCGAGTTGCAGCACCGGGTAATACGCGCGGGAGTTGGTGCCGAGCGCCACCAGAGTGCCGAAATCGAGTGTGTGGGGCGCCCGCCCATCCTGGCGGCGCCCGATCGAGCCTCCCGTCTCCAGATTGAGAACGGAGCCATCGGTGATCGCGTGACACAAGGTGCAGCTGGCTCCAGCCTTGTCGCCCTGGGTCACATCGATGACGCCGTCGCCGTTGCTGTCCACCGTGGGAAGACCGATGATGGCGTTGGCGTTGAGGAGCTGAACGGTGGCGTTCGGGTCGTTGAGGAGTGGCGAGCTGACCCCGCTCGGATCCTGCGCGAGCTCCGCGGAGATCTGCGCGCGAAGGTTCGCGTCGAGGGCGTCGACGTCGACATGCAGGCCCAACCGCAATGCCTGGAACGGCGTCACGCCGGCGGCCGTCATGCCCTCCACCAGACGCACGGCATCGGTCCAGAAGCGCTCATTCCCGAAGGTCTCGAAGCGAAACACGACTTGCCCATTTGCCGGATCGCCGAGCTCGTGACGAGGTGGTTGTCCCGGGTTGGCCGGGCCATTCCGTCGAGAGACGAGGTCCTCTGCATCGAGCCGGCCATACTGGGTCCCCGTCAAGACCGCCAACATGGCCGTGACGACGATGACGATGAGCATGTTCGGAACAGAGAATCGAAGGTGGGGAATTGGCGGCATGTGGCACCTCGAACGTCTTTTGACTTCGTCGTCGGCCAAGCGCGCCTGTCTGCCACGTGCCCGGGACGACCGACATGAGGAATTCGGTCCCATCAATGTGCGACCCCGCGCTCACCGATCGGACGAGTCGCGACTCGAGCCTCACTGTATAAAGCAGGTCTCACACGACGGTGCCGAATCTGTCACGAATCTATAACTTCAGCTGCAGGACGAAGGACAACGCGAACGCTCGAGCTGGTGCAGCGGGAACCTCTCCGCCAGGTCTGACCCCTGTTACGAACGACATCGAGGGTTTCTATCACCAGCGCCGTCGACACTCCACGCTCGGCCAGATCAGGCGAGCGGAGTTCGAACGACGATCGACTCACGCAGCGTGGTCAAAACCGTCCACCGAATCGGATCAATCCCAGTCGGCCTCAGGTGGGGGCTCCGCAGTGTGCAGCGTGAAAATGAAGGATGCTCCAGCGTTCGGCTCGCTTCGGACGCTGAGAGTGCTGCCATGCAGATCCAGGATGCGTTTGGCGATCGCCAATCCCAGGCCGGCGCCCTCCGTCGAGTCGGCGCCCGTGCCGCGGGCGCGATAGAAGCGCTCGAAGATGTGCGGCAGCTCGATGGCCGGTATGCCCGGCCCGGTGTCGGAGACTCGGACCAACACTTCCCCGCCGTCAGGATGGCAGCGGAGCGACACGCGCCCACGACGCACAGGGTGCCGACGGTGATGTTGTCCGCCAACAGCGGCGCGCCGGCGTAGAAGCGGATGTACGGGTCAGCCTGGACCAGGGGACTCGTGGCAAACCCGGGGTCGCGGCGCGCGTCCTGAACGACGAACACAGCGCGCTGCTGGACCGCGTGGGCGCAGAACGTCTGCTCCCACGGGCCCGCGGTGAGGCGCGCGCCCGTGAGGGATGTGAACCAGTGCCGGTCCTCGTCGACCAGAGTCACCATCGCGATTGGAGCCCTGGATACTTCACTTGCCAAGAGCGCGAGCTCCTCGAACGCGTCGCTCTCGATGCTCTCGAACACCTCGGTCCAGCGCACGGAGCCGACGGACAACCGGTCTTCGCGATTCGCCATCGTGCTGCTGCCAACATTGGCGCACGGGCGCTTCCGGAGAAGGTTCGACAAACGTTGTGACACGTTTGTGACCATCGCTCTTGGAGCGGAGTCCCTGCGCTCCCAAAATCTCGTGACACTCTCGTGACCGTTTCGGTACCGCCACGCGAACTCTGATTGCTACTGTTCCGAGCACGCGCTCGCCGCGGTCTCGCTCGAGCCCGAGTGCGAATGCGAGTGCGGACGACCAGTGCGAGTGCGAGTAGAGCGAAACGCTCAGGAGTAGTGACAATGAACAGGGATATGAGAAGCCGATCAATCGTGGCCGCCCCGCTCGTGCTGGCGGCAGTCGGCATGGTGGCGCTGACCCAACACATGGCGCTCGCGCAGCAGCCGAACGTGCCGACCCTGGCGCAAGAGCGCGAGGAGGACGATCGACAGGACTCGCCCCGGAACGGCGCGGTCGGCGCGGTCTTCGCCATGACCAACGCAACCGCCGGTAACCGGATTGTGGTCTACAGCCGTGCGAGCGACGGCACCTTGGAACGGCTGCGCAGTGTCCGCACGCGCGGCCTTGGCATCGGGGTCGATACGGATACGCAGGGACCGTTGAGACTCAGTAGCGACAATCGATTCCTGTATGCGGTCAATCCGGGCAGCGACAATGTCACCGTGTTCGAGGTGAATCGAACTCGCCTCAGATTTCTTCAGATAGTCGATGCTGGCGACCAGCCGCTCAGCCTGACCATTTCCGGTGATTTGCTCTATGTACTCAACGGCTCGGTTGCCGGCAACGGCATTCGGGGGTTTCGGATTGCTCCTGACGGTCTCTTGACCGAGCTGCCGGATTCGTTCAGGGCGCTGAGCTCACCGATTGCCGTCCCCGGCGAAGTGCGATTCAGTCCTGACGGTCGAGTCCTTCTCGTGACGCACAAAACCACCAATGTGCTCTTGTCACCGCAGAATGCCATCGACGCCTTCACGATCGACGGCAACGGCTACGTCAGTGCGACGCCGATACGAAATGCCTCCTTCGGACTGCGTCCGTTCAGTTTGGCGTTCCGCGACGACGGCAAATTGGTCGTGGTCGAATCGTTCAACGCAGCACCCAATGTATCCGCGGCGTCTTCATATCAATTGAATCCCGACGGTACGATAACAGCCATCAGCGGTTCCGTTGCGAACGGGCAAACCGACGTGTGTTGGGTGGTTATTACCAACGATGGACGCTTTGCCTTCACGGCGAACTTTGGCAGCGGCACGATCTCCAGCTATGGCTTCTCACCCACCGGGACACTCGCCCTGCTCGATGGTGACGCCGCTTTTCTGGGGGAGATGAGCCAGCCGGTGGATGTGAGCCTGAGCGACGATGGCCGCTTCCTGTATCAACTTCTCAGAGGGACCGGTGCGGTCGCCGCCTTCCGAGTGGAGGAAGATGGGAGCCTGACATCTTTGGGCCTCGTTGTCGGCGGCCTTCCGGTTGCCGACGGCGCTTCGGGTCTCGCCTCTTACTGACAGGCCGCAAAAACCGCGAGTCGAAGGCGGAAGACAGAAGGGGGAATCGACGCAGGATGCCAAGCCAGGCACGCAAAAAAGCTTCGGCTCTCGGGGCAGAATTCGAGGTAGTGATCCTGCCGCACTTCGACCGTGTGTTCCGCCTGGCAATGTGGCTCATCCGCGACCGCGCCGAGGCAGAAGACGTGGTCCAGGAAACATTTTCGCAGGCCCTGCAATCGTTTCACCGCTTTCAGCCCGGCACGAATGCGCACGTGTGGGTGTTGGCCATCATGCGCCACGTACGAGCCAACCGGAATCGGGCACGACGCCGGGCGCCGCTGGACCTCGGCACGGAGGATCAGCTCGAACAGATTCCCGCGGTGGAGCAGACGCCGCAGCACGTCACCGCGGGCGAGGTGCTGAGAGCGCTCGCCCATCTACCTCCGGGATATCAGGAGGCCGTGCTGTTCTGTGACGTCGAGGAACTGAGCTACCTGGAGATTTCGCGCGCGATGAATATTCCCATTGGAACCGTGATGTCGCGGCTGCACCGGGCACGACGGCTTCTCCGCGCGGCGCTGGCCCCGTACGTCGCCGCGCAAGGGATCGGGCGACATCACGGATCTGGGCCGAATACCGGAGCACGACAATGAAGCCTTAGGGCATCTGGCAAACGACGACGTTGGCGGCGGCGCTCGCCATCACGGCGATAGGTAGCCCTTCGCAGGCTCGAGCCGGCGAAGACGAGGAAGTATCCGTTTCGCTGATGTACCATGTCGCTCGTGCGCCGGCGATGATGGATCTGCGGGTCCGCGTCGTGGCGCGCGCCGAGAACAGGATGCTCCGCGTGTCACTTGATTCTGGCTCGTACTTCCGGAGCAGCGATCTCGTGCTCGAGGGCGACAACGCGCCCGCCGCTCACCCGGTTCGCTGGCCGGGAATCCCTGCCGGAACGTACGCCCTGGTCGTGGAGTTGCGCCGGTCGAGCGGCCAGCGCTACGTCGTGAATGGCGGGAGCTTCGAAGTCTTCGAGGAAGTGGAGGCTTTGTGACACTTTCGTGACCGCTTCGGGACCGGTACGCGACCTCTCACGGGTACTGTTGCGCAGATGCGTTGGGGCAGGCAGGTGCTCTCTTCCCCGCCCGCGCTGCGACGTCCTCTCGGCGAGCTGGGGAACACAGCCGTGAACGCAGGCTGCTCTGCGGATCCTGACCTTTCGGTAGCGCCGCGGAAATACCACGGGCGGCACCTGGTATTGGTAACTGGTGGGTGAACGCAGCGGCCTTGTGCGACCGTAGCAAAGACACTCTCGGATTTCAGGTCAGGAGAACACGACATGAAGAAAGTACTGTCAGCGATGTGCATGGCCACGATGTTCGGCATCGGCGTGGGTGTAGCCGCGCAGTCGGGCTCGATGGCCAAGGATCAGATGGGCAAGAAGGACATGATGAAAGAGGGTCAGACAACCGTGTCGGGCTGCGTCAGCGCAGGGAAGGACGCGGGCCAGTACATGCTGACCAACGCCATGATGATGGGCGGCATGATGGACAAGGAGATGATGGACAAGGACAAGATGATGAAACCGGGGATGAGCGGCGACCACATG
>JAIVJN010000240.1 GCA_020200025.1 Acidobacteriota bacterium
AAATAGGACCCCGGGGTCCAGACTGCCATGAAGAGCTCCACCTCCGGACGCCCGCCGGTCGGGTAGACCGCCTCGACCTCCACGTAGTGCGTCTGTGGTGCCGGAAAGCGGAGCGTGTAGCGGATGGAATCGATGGATTGTGCAGCGGTCGAGCCCGTCTCGAGCATGGTCATAGCAAGTGCGCACGTGAGAGTGACCAAGAGCGTGCGGGTCATGGAGATATTCTAGATGGAACGAAACCTGGTTCATGGCAGATCTTCCGACAAGATTGCAGATTGATCGCAGATAGTCGATGAGGATCTAGGAATCGATTCAAGGAAGGGCCGATCATCAGATCACAGGGTGCGGCCCAATCGCTAAGTCCACTCGCCGATCGTCGATCTCTCGATCTTCAAGAATCTGCAATCTACACTCTGAAGATCTGCAATTGCTCCCGATGCGCCTAACCGACCACAAGCTTGTCGGCCTGCAGTACGGCGTGACGGCGGCCGTGATTCTGGCGATCGGCTTTCTGTTGATGCTGCTCATGCGATGGCAACTCGCGTGGCCCACGCAGCCGCTTCCGCCCGCGATCGCCGGACTCGTCACCGAGACCAATGCCCAGACGACGCGTTCGGGCCCGTATCGGCGTCACTCATCGACGCCGCGAATCCCCTCGGCATCGATCGCACCGCGCCCACCGGCCGCGACGACATCGGTCTGCTCAATCTGCTCACCGTTCCGCGGGGCCGGCCGATCGTCGTGCAGCTCTCGAGCCGTGATGTGATTCACAGCTTTACGCTGAACGAGATGCGCGTGAAACAGGACGCGACTCCGGGCATGGCGGTCGTCACGTGGTTCACTTCCACCCCGGACCGGGCAATGGAACATCGGATGTTCTCAGCTCTGCGGCCTCGGGCATTACCGGATGAAAGGGAGTCTGACGGTGCTATCACCCGAGGACTGGGCGAAGTGGCAGACCACAGAGCTGGCGCTCGTTGCGCAATCGGCAACGACCTGCGCGAGCGTAAAGGGGTCGGCAGCACGTCGACGGTTCGACGGACAGTAATCTTTGTCGCGCTCTCCCCCGATACCCTGATAATCAAGCACATGCCAGCTCTGCTTTTCATGACGGGCGCCTCGCCTGTCACGCTTCGTGTCCTTTGCTCATGGACCAGCGGCTGCGCGAACTGATGGCTCGTCCGCTCGGCCTCTTGGGTGGGGCGCCGCTGTCCTCACTGCGGGGCCGCCTGGCTCTCGCCACGGGCGCCACCGTGGCAGTCATCATGAGTGTTTCGGTCTGGTTGTCCCTCACCGCGGCGCGGCAGGTGCTGGCGCAAGAGGTGGTCGAGGTCGTCATTCGGACGGCGGAGCGGTCGGCGGACGCCGTCGCGCTCGTGCCAGACCCGATCACTCGAGAGGCCGTGACACCCATCTTCTCCGCCATCCTGGCTTCCGCCCCCACCGCACAGCACGTGTCTCTGCTCGTTCCGCGGGCGCGAACGCCGCGCGTCTTGGCGCAAGGCGGAGCTGGGCCGACGCCGGCGGGCCTCGAGATGGCGCGGCGGGCTCTCGCCAGCGGCCGAAGCGAAGTGCTGAACGATGGACAGACAGTGGGGGCGGCCGTACCCGTGTCGCGCAGCGGCAAGCTCCTGGGCGTCATCGTCGTCCGTGGCGACCTTCGTTCGATGATGGCGCTGCAGCAGCGCGCGCTCCGCAGCGTCGTCGTCTTTGCGGTTCTCGCGGGCGTCGGGCTGGTGCTGCTCGTCGACCTGGCGGCACGATCGATTGTTTACAGGCCCATCGAGCATCTGCGGCGGACGATCGCGAGCGCGGCTGCGGGCGACTTGTCGGCGCGCGTGAAGGTCACGCGCCGCGACGAATTGGGCCAGGTCGCCCGAGGCCTCAACGAGATGCTGGCCCAGATTGAGCAATTCAACCAGACGCTTCAGAGTCGCGTGCGCCAGGCGATGGGCGCAGTCGAGACGCAAAACGAGCAACTGATGAAATCATACCGGCGTATGTTTCTGCTGCGCGAAGAGCTGGCCAACGCCGAGCATCTTGCCGCTGTCGGGCAGACGGCCGCGAACGTCGCCCACGAGGTCGGCACGCCGCTCAATCTGATCTCCGGTTACGTCCAGCTTGCCAAAGAAGATGTGCCGCGCGACTCGCCTCTCGCCGGCCGCCTCGCGATTATCGAAGAGCAGATCGCCAAGGTGACGACGGCAGTGCGAGCGCTTCTGAACCGGTCGCGACACACGGGCACGCGCGCCCGAACGTCAGCCTTGGCCCTGATCGATCAGGTGTCGGACGCGATCCGCCCGAACCTGGA